>JBEVIH010000013.1:0-13484 GCA_040510815.1 Xanthobacteraceae bacterium
TGAGCGACTGCAGCAGCGACGGCCCCTGGCACCACGGGCCGCAGGCGTATACGCGGATGTCGCCGAACGACGTCGCCACCGGCTCCTCGAAGCCCGAGCGATATTCGCTGAGGTCCTCGGAGGAGAGGAAGCCGCCGTTCTCCTTCTGGAACTTGACGATCGCGCGCGCGATGTCGCCGCGATAGAACGCGTCGCGCGCCGCCGCAAGGCCGGCCGCACGGCCGCGCTTGCGCGCCGCGCGCTCCTGGTCCGCCATGTACTGGATGGTGGCGGCGAGCGCGGTCTGCACGAACACCTCGCCCGGCCGCGGCGGGCGCCCGTGCGGCAGGTAGAGCGCGACGTTCGACGGGAACGCCCGGTACTCGGCCTCATGCTCGGTGATGATCTCAGACATCAGCGGATAGACCGGAAAGCCGTCGCGCGCGAACTCGATCGCCGAGCGCGCCACCTCGCCGAAGCTCATGGTGCCGAAACGCTCGAGCGCGGTGATCCAGGCATCGGGCGCCGCCGGCACCACCGTGCGCAGCACGCCTTGCGGAATCTTGCCGCCATGGCGCTGCTTGAAGAAGTCGCGCGCGATCGCCTTCGGCCAGGGGCCGAGACCTGGGATGGTGACGACGCGATCGGCGTCGGCGGAATAGATGATGATCGGCGCCACGCCCGCGAAGTTCACGTATTCGGGCTGCACCACGCCGAGCGCGATGCCGCCGGCGACGCCGGCGTCGATCGCATTGCCGCCCGCCTCCAGGATCCGAAAGCCGGCCTCGGCCGCGAGGTACTGGCAGGCGGCCACCATGTGGCGCGTCCCCATGATGGTCGGGCGATGGGCCTGCATGTGTCCTCCGTTAGGCGAAGCGCGCAGCCGGCGTGGAAGGCAGCGTTGCGCGCGACTCTGCCCCAGAATTTCCATCGTTGGCAATCGCCGGTGCGCCGGATCGGCAAGCCGCGCCGGGTTGCCACCGCGCTTGGTTGCCATGGCGCCGACGGCTGCTAGTCTCGCTCGCAGCGCGAGCCCGATAGGCAAGCGGCAGCCGCAGAGAGCCATGATGGAGCGAGAGCCATGAAAACGCCCAGCCGACGTCGCGTGCTCGCCGGCGTGGCCGGTCTCGCCGCTTCCGCGTCGCTGCGCTGCGCCAGCGCGGCGCCCTACCCCGAGCGAACGATCACGCTCATTGTGCCGTTCGCGCCGGGCGGATCGACCGACATCCTGGCACGCATCGTATCTGACCATCTGCAGCGATCGCTGCGGCAGCCGGTCATCGTCGAGAACCGGACCGGGGCGTCGGGCAACATCGGCACCGCCGCGGTCGCCCGATCGGTACCCGACGGCTACACGTTCCTGTTCAATACGATGAGCGTGCACACGATGAATCACGCGCTGTTCGCTGTCATGCCGTTCGACGGCGTCGGCGATTTCTCCCCGATCACGCTGCTGGCCTACGTGACCAACACCCTGGTGGTGCACCCCTCGGTGCCGGCGGCCAGCGTCCGGGAACTGATCGACTACGCCAAAGCCAATCCCGGCAAGCTCGCCTATGCCTCGGCGGGGGCCGGCTCGACCAATCATCTGTGCGGCGCGCTGTTCGAGAAGATGGCGCAGGTCGCGATGGTGCACGTGCCCTACCGCGGCGGCGCGCCGGCGGTCGCCGACACCGTCGCCGGGCAGACGCAGCTCTTCTTCACCGCCGGAACGCAGAGCCTCGAGCACGTGAAGGCCGGCAAGCTGCGGCTCCTGGCAGTCACCGAGGGCAAGCGGTCGGCGCTGCTGCCGGACGTTCCGACCGTGGCGGAAACCCTGCCCGGCTTCGAGATGGCGGTCTGGTACGCCGCCTACGGTCCCGCCGGCATGCCCAAGGAGATCGTCGCGCGGCTCAACGCCGAGATCGGCCGGATCCTGGCCTTGCCCGAGGTGAAGAAGCGGATGGCGGACATCGCGGTCGAGACCGCGCAATCGAGCCCCGAAGAGCTCGCGGCCTTGACCCGTGCCGATGCGGACAAGTGGGGCAGGATCATCAGGCAGCTCGGCATCACCCCGCAATGAGCGGGGAACTCGCCGTCGCGGTTTGATGCGCTGGCGCCGGGAGGGCTCAGGTCATCATCCCGACGAGCGGCGGCCGAGCCCAGCGATCCAGCGCACCAGCACGTAGAACACCGGGGTGAACAACAGCCCGAACAGCGTCACTCCCAGCATGCCGAAGAAGACCGCGGTGCCGAGCGCCTGGCGCATCTCTGCGCCGGCGCCGGTCGCGATGGCGAGCGGCACCACGCCCAGAATGAAGGCGAAGGAGGTCATCAGGATCGGGCGCAGCCGCGTCTGCGCGGCCTGCACCGCCGCGTCCCAGCGGTTGGCGCCCTGCTCCTCGGCCTGTCTCGCGAACTCGACGATCAGGATGGCGTTCTTTGCGGCGAGCCCGATCAGCACCACGAAGCCGATCTGGGTCAGGATGTTGTTGTCCATGCCGCGCAACAGCACTCCGCTGATCGCCGCCAGCAGGCACATCGGCACGATGAGAACGACGGCGAGCGGCAACAGCACGCTCTCGTACTGCGCCGCCAGCAGCAGGAACACGAACACCACGGCGAGGCTGAAGGCGATCGCGGCGGTGGTGCCGGCAACCTTCTCCTGCAACGCGATCTCGGTCCACTCGAAGCCGAACCCGGACGGCAGGTTGGCGGCGGCAATCTTCTCCATCGCCGCGATGGCCTGGCCGGTGGAGAAGCCCGGCATGGTCGCGCCCTGCACCTCGGCGGCCGGGAACAGGTTGTAGCGCGGCACACGGTACGGGCCGGTGATCTCCTGGAACGTCGCCACGGCGCCGAGCGGGACCATCTCCTCCGAGACCGAGCGGGTGCGCAGGTTCTCGACATCACGGACCGAGAGCCGGAACGGGTTGTCGGCCTGCGCGGTGACCCGGAAGGTCCTCCCCAGGATTTTTATTTCGTTGACGAAGGTCGAGCCCATATAGGTAGACAGAGTGTCAAAGAACCGCGTGATCGGCACGCCCAGCATCTCGGCCTTGGTGCGATCGATGTCGGCGTAGACCCGCGGCGTGACGGTGTTGAACAGCGTGAAGACCTGAACAAGGCCGGGCGTCTGGTTGGCGGGCCCGACGATGGTTCCGACCGCCTGATCGAGGGCGCGCGGGCCGCGGCCGGCGCGGTCCTGGACGTACAGCTTGAAACCGCCGCCGGTGCCGATGCCCGGGACCGAGGGCGGCGGCAGCACCAGCACCTGGGCCTCGCGCAGCGCCTGCATCTGGCCGCGCAGATCGTTCAAGATGGTCGCAGTCGCCAGTCCGGCCTTCACCCGCTCCTTGAACGGCTTGAGGGTGACGAAAATGACGCCGTAGTTGGGCGCATTGGTGAAGGTCGCCCCATCGAAGCCCGCGAACGTCACCGCGTGCGCCACGCCGGGCCGCGCCAGCAGCATCTCCGACGCCCGGCGCACGACGCGGTCGGTACGCTCGAGGCTTGCGCCCGGCGGCAGCGAGATCGCGGTGATGAAGTAGCCGCGATCGAGCGGCGGGATGAAACCCGACGGGGTGCGGGCGAACTGGAAATAGGTCAGGCCGATGAGCCCGCCATAGATCACCAGCATGATCGCCGATACTCGCAGGACCCGCCGGGTCAGCCCGGCATAGCCCGCCGATATCCTGGCGAAAGCCCGGTTGAAGCCCGCGAAGAAGCGGTCGAACGGCAGGCTCAGCGTCCGCCGCCAGCCGGACCGCTGGTCGTGGCCGTGCGGCCGCAGCAGCAGCGCCGCGAGCGCGGGCGACAACGTGAGCGACACCATGGCGGAGATGATCGTCGAGGCCGCGATGGTGATGGCGAATTGCCGGTAGAACTCGCCCGAAATGCCGGTGATGAAGGCGGTCGGAATGAACACCGCGCACAGCACCAGCGCGATCGCGACCAGCGCGCCGCCGACCTCGTCCATGGTCTTGTGGGCGGCGTCACGCGGGCTCATGCCCTCGCGCAGATAGCGCTCGACGTTCTCAACCACTACGATGGCGTCGTCGACCACGATGCCGATGGCGAGAACCAGCCCGAACAGCGTGAGGTTGTTGAGCGAGAAACCGAACGCCTTCATGATGAAGAAAGTGCCGATCAGCGACACCGGAATGGCGATGATCGGGATGATCGCGGCGCGCCAGGACTGCAGGAACAGGATGATGACGATGACGACCAGGAGCGCCGCCTCGAACAGGGTCGTGATCACCTCGTCAACGGATTGCTCGATGAACTCGGTGGTGTTGTAGGCGACCCGGTAGGCGAGCCCTTGCGGGAAGCTCTTGGCGAGCTGCTCCATGGTCGAGAGCACGCTGGCCGCGGTCGCCAGCGCGTTCGAGCCCGGCCGCTGGAAGATGCCGATCGCGGTCGCGACCTGGCCGTCGAGATAGGCGTTGGTCTTGTAATCGTCGGCGCCGAGCTCGACGCGCGCGATGTCGCGCACCCGCGTGACCCGGCCGTCGGCATCGGTCGCCACCACGATGTCGCTGAACTGGTCCGGGCTCGACAGCCGCCCGAGCGTCTGCACCGCGACCTCGAACCCGCCGGGCGACGTCGCCGGCGGCTGATTGATGGCGCCGGCGGCGACCGAGACATTGGCGGCCCGCAAGGAGCCGACGACGTCGCTGGCGGTGAGCCCGCGCGCCTGCACCTTGGCCGGGTCGAGCCACACCCGCATGGCGTAGTCGCGGGCGCCGAACACAATCGTGTCGCCGACGCCGTCGACGCGGGTCAGGACGTCCTTGATGTTGATCGTCGCGTAGTTCGAGATGTAGCTCTGGTCGAGGGAGCCGTCCGGCGAGACCAGATGGATGACCATCATCAGGTCGGGCGACTTCTTGCGCACGGTCACGCCGAGGCGCTGCACCTCGACCGGCAGCCGCGGCAGCGCGATCGCCACGCGGTTCTGCACCAGCACCTGCGCCTGATCGACGTCGGTTCCCGGCTTGAAGACGACCTCGATCGACAGCGCGCCGTTGCCGGTCGATTGCGACACGACATAGAGCATGTTGTCGACGCCGTTGATCTCCTGCTCGATCGGGGCCGCAACCGTGTCGGCGATGACCTCGGCGGCGGCGCCGGAATAAGTCGCCCTCACCTCCACGGTGGGCGGCGCGATCTC
This sequence comes from Xanthobacteraceae bacterium, assembly GCA_040510815.1. Classification (GTDB taxonomy): domain Bacteria; phylum Pseudomonadota; class Alphaproteobacteria; order Rhizobiales; family Xanthobacteraceae; genus VAZQ01. The sequence goes on from JBEVIH010000013.1 coordinate 5,132, forward strand.
CGGGTATTCGGTGATCGGCAGCGCGCGGAACGAGATGGCGCCGACCAGGGTCACCAGGATCGAAAGAACCGCCGCGAAGATCGGCCGGTCGATGAAGAAGTGCGAGAAACGCATGCTAGCGGCGCCTGCTGCGGCTACCGCCCGCGGTCGGGTGCCGGCGGCCGCTCATGGGGCGGGAGCTTCGATCTTGCCGTCCTCGGCCGTGACCTTCTGGCCTTGACGGGCCCGTTGCAGGCCCTCGATCACGATGCGATCGGCCGGCGCGAGGCCCGAGCGGATGACACGCAGGCCATCCACGATCGGGCCGAGCTCGACCCGCTTGGAGCCGACGGTGCCGTCGTCGGCGACCGTGAACACGATCTTGCTGGACTGGTCCGAGGCGATCGCGCTGTCGGGCACGAGCAACGCCTCGTGCTCTCCGCCGAACAGCCGCAGCCGCCCGAAAAAGCCCGGAGTCAGCAGCCCGTCCTTGTTCTCGAACACGGCGCGGCCGCGGATGGTGCCCGTCTTGGTACTTACCACGTTGTCGACGAAATCCATGCGGCCCTGGTGCTTGTAGTCGGTCTCGTCGGCGAGCCGGACCGAGACCGGGTTCTGCACCTCGCGCGAGGAGGGCCGCGCCCCGGCGGCGGCGAGCCGCAAGTAACGCAGAAAGTCGGTCTCGCTGCCGTCGAACACGAAGTGAATGGGAGCGATCGACACGATGACGGTCAGCAAGGTCGAGCCGGATTGGCCGCCGGCGATCAGATTGCCGGGATCGACCCGCCGGTTGGAGATGCGTCCCGCGATCGGCGCGCGCACCTCGGTCCAGGCGAGATTGAGCTCGGCCTGCCGGGCGGCGGCTTCGAGCGAGGCGACCTGGGCGGCGGCGTCGCGCTCGGTCGCCCGCCGGGTATCGAACTCCCGCTCGGTCAGGGTCTGGCTGCGCACCAGCGGGGTGGCGCGCTGCACGTCGAGCGCGGCAATCTCGAGCTTGGCCTTGGCGCGTTCGATATCCGCCTTGGCCTGCTCGACCGCGATCCGATAGGGGCGCGGATCGATGATGAACAGGAGATCGCCCTGCTTGACGATCTGGCCTTCCTTGTAATGGACGGAATCGATGAAGCCGGAGACCCGGGCGCGCACCTCGACCGTCTCCACCGCCTCGAAGCGACCGGTATATTCGTCCCACTCGGTGATGGTCTTCTGCAGCGGGCGCGCCGCCACGACTGATGGAGGAGGAGCCGCACCGGCGGCAGGCTTGCCGTCGCAACCAACCAAGGCGTGGGCAGAAAGCAGGAGAAAAGCCAAAGGAATTCCGCGCGTCATCGGATTTTCCTCGAATATTCGAGGAGCAACCTAGTCATCACCCCCCGAAACCACAACCTGCGTCCGGGCATGCTCGGCAGTTGCCGCGCACCGCGACCAGCCGCCACCGAGGCTGCGGCGCGGGGTGCCGCGCTCAAAAATTTCGGCGCCGCGCCGGTATGAATGAACCAAAATTGTCGCCCAGGCGACTAACGGCCAGAGGTGATCACACCCGTGATCCGGCTGAGGGGTTGCCCATGCTTTCCGTTTTTCCCACCGAGCTCCTGTGGATGGCTGCAGGCTTCATCATGCTCATGGCCGGATTCCTGGCGTCGTCGGCCTCGGAATAGGCCGGCGAAGCTACTGATCGACCACGCGTGGCCTTGAGTGAGGGATGACTCCGATGCCTGTCGATTTGCGACCAGCGATGCCCATCGTGCCGCCCCGATCGGGCGCCGTCTGGGCCCGGCGCGATCAGTTCACGAGGCGCGTCGCCACGTGCATCACCGTGCTCGCCGCTGCGACCGCCGTTCTGATCGTGGCCGCGGCAGCTGTGGCGTTCGCGATCGGCTGAAACCCGCGTCACTGCTGTCGTTTGGCTGCCGAACGCCGGGCATCGGCTCGGATTCGTCCAGAATCCAGTGGCGCCAATCACTTAGACCGCGATCGTTAACCGTAATATGAGACAGCGCCCCGCCGACCGTGGCGATTGGGCTAATTTTTGAACCTGTTGGGCTATTCCAGCGACTAACAGCCGTGGCGAAGCCATCCCGACTGCCTGTTCGTGGCCGGGGAACAACAATGGCAGCCCCGAGTTCGTTTCTCAGGTGAGGCGCGTCATGCGTGTACAAAGTGGGCAGTGGCTCGATTACGATCCTTTGGCGCTGGTTGTGCTCGTGTTGGGTATCGGCGCTGTAGCGATCATCGCGTTCACGATCTAGGCATCTGGAACTCGAAATTAGTCCGTTGAGCGCGGCGTCGAGCGCATCAGCGTTGTAATTATTCGGTTTTCATCCATCGGCTTTGTTCCGCCAAAACGCCGGCGGCCGCCCACGGCCCCGGAACTCGATCGCCAATAATCCGGTTAGCTCCATCGCTCCCGCAAATTCGCGGCTGGGGATGATGGAGGCTTCCATGAGGCATCGCTCTTCCGCAATCATCGTTGCCACGGCTTCGCTTGCGCTCACTTGCGCCGCCGCCTTGGCTCCGGGCTGGGCGCAGCGCAACACGACGCAGGCGCCGGGGCAGCTGACGGACCCGGCGTCGCTGCCCGATCAGGAGCTTGGTCGCAAATTCACCGTCAAGGCCGAAGACCTGCCGCCGCCGAGGAGCGGACCGGTGGTGTCGAACCGTCCGCTCAGCCTGCCCTATCAGGGTCAGACCCCGCGGGTGCCGGAGGGCTTCACCGCGACCGCCTTTGCGGTCGGCCTCGAGCATCCGCGCCGGCTGCTGGTGCTGCCGAACGGCGACGTGCTGGTGGCCGAGCAGAGGGGCGGCTACGTGACGCTGCTGCGCGACGAGGACGGCGACGGCAAGGCCGAGTGGATCCAGCGCCACATCGAAGGCCTCAACGGACCCTACGGGCTCGCCTGGAAGGACGGCTTCGTGCTGGTGGCGGACCAGGACGGCATCTGGAAGGTGCCGCACCGGCTCGGTGCGCTGCGCCCGGGCCTGGGGGCCGTGCAGCAGAAGGCCGCCGACGTGCCGCCGGATCAGCGCAAACCTACGACCAGCGTGGTCGGCGAGCAGATGATCACCAAGAAAGGCGTGTTCGGCATCGTCCAGGGCCACGCCAACCGCCACCTGGCGATCGATCCGAAAACCGGGGCGATGTTCGTCGGCGTCGGCTCCTCCGGCAATATCGGCGTCGAGCCGGAGGTGAAGGCGTCGATCCAGCGCTTCGAGGCCGACGGATCGGGCCAGACCACGTTCGCCTCGGGCCTGCGCAATGCGACCGCGCTCACGTTCCATCCGGAGACCGGCGAGCTGTTCACGGTGGTGCAGGAGCGCGACGGGCTCGGCGACAAGCTGGTCCCGGATTTCCTCACGCACGTGCAGAAGGGCGCGTTCTACGGCTGGCCCTACGCCTATATCGGCCAAAACCCGCAGCCCGGCTTCGCGCAGCTCAAGCCGGACAAGGTCAAGGCCTCGGTCGTCCCCGATCTGCTGTTCGAGGCGCATTCCTCGGCCATGGACATCGTGTTCTACGAGGGCCAGCAGTTCCCGGCCGAGTATCGCGGCAGCGCCTTGGTGGCGCTCAAAGGCTCGTGGAACCGCTCGGAGCCCACCGGCTACAAGGTCGTGCGGGTGCCGTTCAAGGACGGCAAGCCGGTCGGCCACTACGAGAATTTCGCCGCCGGCTTCTGGACCTCGGGCCTGCAGCGCGCGGAAGTCTGGGGCCGGCCCGCCGCGCTCGCCGTGGCCAAGGACGGCGCGCTGCTCATTGCCGACGACACCGGCGGCACGATCTGGCGCATCTCCTACTCGGCGCCGGCACGGCAGACCGGCACGCCGGGCGGCACCACGGGCGCACCGCCGCGATAACTGCGATTGATGCTCTGAGAGCGCCGCGAACTCGGCGCGCTCCCTCTCCCCGCTTCTTGCGGGGAGAGGGCTGGGGTGCCCGCGGCACGTCCTCAAATCGCAGCGGACAATCCAGCTTTGCCGAAGCCGCTCTACGTATACCGGTGCAGGCGGCGATCGATCGCCAGCAGGACGGTGCTGACGGTGGCGGCGAACAGGATCAGCAGCAGGGTCACCGCCATGATCAGATCGACGTTGTGCAGCCCGATCGCCGTCATCAGCAGATAGCCGAGCCCGCGCTGGGCGGCGAACATCTCGCCCAACAGCGTGCCGATCAGGGTGAGCGAGAAGCCGACCCGCAGCCCGGTGAAGATCTCCGGCAAGGCGGCGGGAAACAGGATCGAGCGGACCATCTCGGCCGGGCCGAGCTTGAGCGTGCGCCCGGTCTTGATCAGAATCGGCTTGATGTTGCGCACCGCGTTGATGGTGAACAGCGCCACCGGGATGATGCCGTGGATGGCGCCGAAGGCGATCTTGGCCGGCATTCCGAGCCCGAAGGCGAGCAGCAGGATCGGATAAAGCGTGATCTTCGGGATCGAGTAGATCGCGACCAGCATCGGCTCGAACACCTGGCCGGAGAGGCGATGGAAGCCGAGCCAGAACCCGATGGCGAGGCCGACCGCGACCGCAATCGCCAGCGCCGCCGCGAACGCCCGCATCGACTCGGAGAGGTGCGGCCAGAACGCCTCGCTGGCGACGAGTTGCGCGGTATAGCGGAAGGTGACGAGCGGCGGCTTGAGCGCGGCCTCGCCGGCGAACCAGTAGAGCAACTGCCAGGTCGCCAGCAGGCATGCGATCAAGACCGCGGCGTTGCGCGCCGATTTCCAGCCCTCGCCGTTCATTGGCCGCTCCTGCTCGCAGAATGCTGCGGCCGGTTTGCGCCAATCTCGCCATCGTCATTCCGGGGCGCGCCGAAGGCGCGAGCCCGGAATCCATAACCCCAGACAGTGGTTATGGATTCCGGGCTCCGTCGCTTCGCTCGGGCCCCGGAATGACCGCGGAATGTCATTGCCCGCGCCTCGCCAGCAACACCTTCTCCCACCAGGACAGCGCCGAATTGATCGAGATCGACACCACCAGGATCAGCAGGATCAGCGGATACATCGTCGCGTTGTCGAAGTTGGTGTAGGCGAAGCTGATCTCGTAGCCGATGCCGCCGCGCGACATGATGAACTCGGCGCCGATGATGCCGATCAGCGAATAGGCCACCGCGAACTTGGCGCCGGTGAGCACATAGGGCGCCGCATAGGGCAAGGTGACCGACAGCGCGGTCTCGATCCCGCCCAGCCGCTGGATGCGGGCGGTCTTGCGCAGCACGCGAGGGACCCGGTCCAACCCGTTGAGCGTGTTGACGATCACCGCCACCACGCCGAGCATGAAGCCGATCCCGATCTGCGGCGCGTCGCCGAGCCCGAGCAGAACGATCAGCAGCGGGTAGAAGGCGAAGATCGGCACCGCGTAGTAGGTGGCGAACAGCGGGTCCAAGGTCTCGCGCACGGCGCGGTAGCCGTGCAGCGCCACCGCGGCGGCGACGCCGACCACCAGCGCCAGGCCGAGCGCGATCGAGGCATTGGTCAAGGTCTTGGCGATCGCGGCGTTGAGCGATCCGGAAACCAGGATCTTCGCCAGATCGCGCACGATCACGTGCGGCGCCGGCATGGTGAGGCGGTCGATCACGCCGGTAAGGCAGAGAAGCTCGAGCAGCAGCACCGCCGCGGCGATCACCAGCACCCGGTAGAGCGTGATCCGCGTCATGCCTGCTCCGGCAGTCGCCCGATGGTCTTGAGCGATTCCTCGCGCAGCGTCTTCCACAGGCGTGCGGTGACCGCGCCGAACTCGGCGTGCTCGACGATGCGGCTGTCGCGCTCGCGCGGCCAGTGGGTCTCGACTACGTCGATCAGCCGGCCCGGCCGCGCCGACATGACGGCGATCCGATCGGCCAGCATCGCCGCCTCGTCGAGCGCGTGCGTGATCAGGAACACGGTGGCGCCGGTCTGCCGCCACAGCCGCAGCACCTCGTCGCCCATGAGCAGCCGGGTCTGCTGGTCCAGCGCCCCGAACGGCTCGTCGAGCAGGATCAGGCGCGGCTCGATCACCAGGGTGCGGGCGATACACACGCGTTGGCGCATGCCGCCGGAGAGCTGCGCCGGATAGGCGCCGGCAAAGTCCGAGAGCCCCATCAGCACCAGCACGTCGCGCACCCGGCGCGCTTTCGCCTCCGGCGCCAGCGCGGTGCTGCGCAGGCCGAAGGCGATGTTGGCCTCGACCGACAGCCACGGGAAGCAGGCGTCCTCCTGGAACACGACGCCGATGCCGTCGGGAATGTCGGCCTCGATCCGGCGTCCTTCGAACTCGACGGTGCCGGCAGTCAGCGGGGCAAGCCCGGCGATCAGCTCGAGCAGCGTCGATTTTCCGCAGCCCGAGGGCCCGACCACGGCAAAGAACTCGCCCTTGCGCAGATCGAGGTCGACCGGCCCGAGCGCGTGCAGGACCTCGCCTGGCTTGATGGTCGGGAAAACCTTGCTGACGCCGCGGAGCGAGACGTGCGCCTGCGACACGCTCACCCCCGCGGCCCGTGCCTAGAGGGCATCGCGATCGATTCGATCGCGATGCCCTCTGGTTTCTTTAATCTTGCGCATGTCCTTATCGGAAAACCGGTTCCCACTTTTCCAGGACATGCGCTATTTCGGCGTCTTGATGTCGTCGGGCAGGAAACGGGTGTCGATGATCTTCGCCAGGTCGATCTCCCCGCTGATCGCTCCCACCATCTTCTGCACCTCGACCATGCGTTTCATGCCGTCGAGGTGGATTTGCCCCGAGCCCCAATAGGGAATGCCCTGGGTGCGGCTCGCGGTGAGATTGCGCACCGCGCTGCGCGCGACCTCCTTGTCGAGATTGTAGTGCTTGGCGACGATGTCGCCGGCCTCGTCGGGATTGGCGTGCATGAACTCGACCGCCTTGCGGCGCGCGCGGATCACGGCGCGGATGAAATCGCCCTTGCTCGCCATCGCAGCCCCGGTCGTGACCCCGACCACGTTGTCGAGCGGCGGCAGGATGTCGCTCGCCACCGCCACCGCGCGGTATTTCGCTTTGTATTTCGACCAGACCGGCTCGGCCATCGGCGCCACGTCGATGAGGCCGAGATCGAGCGCCGCCACGCCCTCGCCGAAGCCGCCGGTCTTGACCAGCTCGGCGTCGTCCGGCTTGTAGCCGGCCGCCTGCAGCAGCAGGATCGCCAGCGCCTGGCTGGTCGAGCGCGGATTGGTATAGCCGATCTTGCGGCCCTTGAAGTCCTTGATGCTCTTGACGGGCGAGTCCTGCTTCACCGCCCAGACGAACTCGGCGACGGTGAGCACGTTGTCGCTGATGATCTTGAGGTCGGCGCCCTGCTGGATGGCGACCGCAGTCACGCCCGGATTGGCCTCGCCATAGGCGACGCCGCCGGCCAGCATGTTGCGGATCGAGGTGCCGCCGCCCTGCGAGGAGATGATGCCGGTGACGTTGGCACCCTCCTGCTGGTAGAGCTTCTTCTCGAGCGCGACCGCAAACGGCATGCCGTTGGCCGCGATGCCGTAGTTGCCGACCGCGATCTCCTCGGCCCCGGCGCGCGCGGCGAGACAGGCACCGAACGCGCAGACTGCAATAACGGCCGCAAAGCGGGATGCCGCCGGCATGATCTTCCTCCCTGCTGCGCGCCCGGCTTTTTCCGCCGGGTCGCGCGTCGCGGTCTATGATCGCACAGCCGTTCCGCCGCGGTTCCAGCCGCGGCCGCCTTCGCCATAGATGTCGCAGCCCTTGTCGGTGACCACGACCGTGTCCTCGAGCTTGACGAATCCGCGCTTGGGATGCGCCAGCGTGGTCTCGACCGAGATCACCATACCGGTCTCGAGCGGCCGCTTGGCGTCGTAGTCGTCATAGGGCACCGGGCCGGTGGCGGTCAGCCGCGGCGCCTCGTGGCTCACCAGCCCCATGCCGTGGGCGAGGAAGTGCATGTGGTTGTGGTGCTTGGACTTGCGCACCAGCGGGTCGGCCGCGGCGTAGACCTCGCTGCCCATGGCGCCGGCCTTGATCGGCTTCATCGAGGCGCGCTGGATGGCCTCGATCTCGGCCAGCATATCCTCGAGCTCGGCGTCGGGCTCGCCGTGGATCGCCATGCGGCAGAGGTCGCCGATATAGCCGTGATAGTTGCCGCCCGAGTCGAGCGAGAGGATGTCGCCCTTGTCCCACTTCTGCTCCGACGGCGCACGGTTGAGGCTGGTGCCCGCGGTGATCAGGCAATAGTCGAAGGTCAGGCCGCGATTGGTCTCTTCCCGCCGCAGCGCCTCGGTGAGCTCCCGCTTGGTGGCTCCGGGACCGTGGTTGGCGATCACCGCCAGCATGGAATCGATCACGTGCTCCGAGGCGACGCGCAGCTGATCGAGCTCCTTCGGGGTCTTGATCGCGCGCAGCCGCTCGAGCACGAACAACGCGTCCACGATCTCGC
>JBEVIH010000014.1:0-3240 GCA_040510815.1 Xanthobacteraceae bacterium
CGCCGCTAAATCGGAGGTTGGGTCGAGCGGTTGGTTGGGTCGAGCCCTTGCGAGACCCAACACTTCCGGTCGCTTGGCGAAGTCCTAGCCGTGCCCTTCGCAATTGTTGGGTCTCATGAAGAACTCGACCCAACCTACAGCTACCGCAGGCTGGCGTTGATCTTCTCGAGCGCGGCCGAGCCCGGGCACAGCTCCTTCTCGGTGAGCGAGTTGAGCGGCGCATCGACCGTGTTGAAATTGTGGTGCAGATCCTCGGGCTCGCGGTCGACGTATATGAGCCCGGTCACGATCTGCCCCTTGGCGGCGTGCTGCTGCAGGAAGTTCATCGCGCCGACGCGGTCGTGCGGGTCGTAATCGGTGGCGACCTTCTTGAGCACGAGCTTGGAGCCGTCGTGCTGCTCGACGATCTCGACCGAGCCCGGCTCGTAGTCGACGGTGATCGGCATGCGCCCGGTGATGAAATCGAGCCGGTTCACCGCCTCGTTGTGCTCGCGCACGTAATCGAAGCTCTTGGTCGAGCCTTCGTGGTTGTTGAAGGCGACGCAGGGCGAGAGCACGTCGAGGAGCGCGGCGCCCTGGTGCTCGATCGCCGCTTTGATCAGCGGCACCAGCTGGGTCTTGTCGCCGGAGAAGCCGCGCGCCACGAAGGTGGCGCCGAGCTGCAGCGCCATCGCCACCAGGTCGATCGAGCTGTCGGCATTGACCACGCCGCGTTTGGATTTCGAGCCGCGGTCGGCGGTGGCCGAGAACTGGCCCTTGGTGAGGCCGTACACCCCGTTGTTCTCGACGATGTAGACCATGTTGACGCCGCGGCGCATCGCATGGGCGAACTGGCCGAGCCCGATCGAGGCCGAATCGCCGTCGCCCGACACGCCGAGATAGATCAGGTCGCGGTTGGCGAGGTTGGCGCCGGTGAGCACCGACGGCATCCGGCCGTGCACCGAGTTGAAGCCGTGCGAGGCGTTGAGGAAATAGTCGGGCGTCTTCGACGAGCAGCCGATTCCGGAGATCTTGGCCACGCGGTGCGGCTCGATCGAGAGCTCGAAACAGGCCTCAATGATGGCGCCGGTGATCGAGTCGTGACCGCAGCCGGCGCACAAGGTCGAGATCTTGCCCTCGTAGTCGCGGTGGGTGTAGCCGAGCGCGTTCTTCGGCAGGCCGGGATGGTGGAATTTGGGCTTGGCGATGTAGGTCATGACACGACCTTGCGCAGCGGCGTGACCTTGAGCGCGTCGAGCCGCTGGCCGATCGCGTTGGCGATGAAGCGCGCAGTGATCGGGGTGCCGTCATAGTGCAGGATCGGCACCAGCCGGGCCGGATCGATGGCGCACTCGTTCATGATCAGCAACCGCAGCTGGGCATCGCGGTTCTGCTCGACCACGAACACGAAATCATGGTCGGCGATGAAATCGTCGACCGAGTGGTGGAACGGGAAGGCGCGCACCCGGAGCATGTCGAGGTGGTTGCCGGCGGCCTTGAGCATCTCGTTGGCCTCGCTCATGGCCGGCGAGGTCGATCCGAAATAGATCACGCCGTAGCGGGTCGGCTTGTCGGAATTGCTGCGCAGCGGCCGCGGCACCAGATCCTTGGCGGTCTCGAACTTGCGGATCAACCGCTGCATGTTGTCGGCATAGGCGGCGCCTTCCTCGGTGTAGCGCGCGTAGCGGTCGCGCGAGGTGCCGCGGGTGAAGAACGAGCCCTTGCTCGGGTGCGTGCCCGGATAGGTGCGATACGGGATGCCGTCGCCATCGACGTCGAGATAGCGGCCGAAGTCCTTGCCGTGGTCGAGATCGGCGGCGGTCATCACCTTGCCGCGGTCGTATTTGCGGCTGTCGTCCCAGGCGAGCGGGCGGCACAGCCGGTGGTTCATGCCGATGTCGAGATCGAGCATGACGAAGATCGGCGCCTGCAGGCGGTCGGCGAGATCGAAGGCCTGGGCGCCGAACTCGAACGCCTCGGCCGGATCCTCCGGGAACAGCAGCACGTGCTTGGTGTCGCCGTGGGAGGCATAGGCGCACGAAATGATGTCGCATTGCTGGGTGCGCGTCGGCATGCCGGTCGAGGGACCGGCGCGCTGCACGTCGAACAGCACGGCGGGAATTTCGGCAAAATAGGCGAGCCCGAGGAACTCCTGCATCAGCGAGATGCCGGGCCCCGACGTGGCGGTGAAGGCGCGCGCGCCGTTCCAGGCCGCCCCGATGACGATGCCGATCGAGGCGAGCTCGTCCTCGCCCTGCACGATGGCGTATTTGGCCCGCTTGCTCGCCGGATCGACCCGCAGCCGCCGGCAATGGCTGGTGAAGGCGTCGGCGAGCGAGGACGACGGCGTGATCGGATACCAGGCGCACACGGTCGCCCCGCCATAGACGGCACCGAGCGCCGCCGCCGAGTTGCCTTCGATGAAGATGCGGTCACCGACCTTGTCGGCGCGGCGCAGCCGCAGCTTGATCGGGCATTGCAGGTTCATCTGCGCCCAGTCGCGGCCGAGGTGGAGCGCGTGGACGTTGGCGCCGATCAGCTTTTCCTTCGACTTGAACTGCTCGGAGATGAGCTTCTCGATCTCCTTGACGTCCATGTCGAGCAGGGCGGACAGCGCGCCGACATAGATGATGTTCTTGAACAGCTGGCGCTGGCGCGGATCGGTGTATTCGCGGTTGCAGATGGCGGTGAGCGGGACGCCGATGATCGTGATGTCGTCGCGGAACTTCGCCTTCGGCATCGGCTTGGTGCAATCGTAGAGCAGGTAGCCGCCGGGCTCGATCGACGCGACGTCCTTGTCCCAGGTCTGCGGGTTCATCGCGACCATCAGGTCGGTGCCGCCGCGGGCGCCGAGGTGGCCGGCTTCCGAGATGCGCACCTCGTACCAGGTCGGCAGGCCCTGGATGTTGGACGGAAAGATGTTGCGTGGCGCGACCGGTATGCCCATGCGCAGCACCGAGCGCGCGAACAGCTCGTTGGCGCTCGCCGAGCCGGAACCGTTGACGTTGGCGAAGCGGACGACGAAGTCGTTTACGCTGCTGATCGGGCTGCTACTCGGCATAGGTCATCCGCGTGCGTCATGTCGATGAGGTATTTTTGCATGTCCCAAGCACCGGTCGGGCAGCGTTCGGCGCACAGTCCGCAGTGCAGGCACACGTCCTCGTCCTTCACCATGACGCGGCCGGTCTTGAGATCATTGGCGACGTAGAGGTCCTGGGTCACGTTCTTGGCGGGCGCCTGGAGGCGCGTGCGCAAATCGGC
>JBEVIH010000015.1:0-36935 GCA_040510815.1 Xanthobacteraceae bacterium
AGCTTCAAGTTCTTTCTCTACACGCTGCTCGGCTCGGTGCTGATGCTGCTCGCCATCATGGCGATGTATTGGAACGCGGGCACGACCGACATCGTCGCGCTTCTACAGCACAAGTTCGCGCCGAGCCTCCAGACCTGGCTCTGGCTGGCGTTCTTCGCCTCGTTCGCCGTGAAGATGCCGATGTGGCCGGTGCACACGTGGCTCCCCGATGCACACGTCGAGGCGCCGACCGCGGGCTCGGTCATCCTCGCTGCGATCCTGTTGAAGATGGGCGGTTACGGCTTCCTGCGCTTCTCGCTGCCGATGTTTCCGGCCGCCTCGCACGACCTGGCGCCGATCGTGTTCACGCTCTCGGCGATCGCGGTCGTCTACACCTCGCTGGTCGCGCTGGTGCAGGAGGACATGAAGAAGCTCATCGCCTACTCGTCGGTGGCGCATATGGGCTTCGTCACCATGGGCATCTTCGCGGCCACCGCGCAGGGCGTCGCCGGCGGCATTTTCCAGATGATTTCCCACGGCATCGTGTCGGCAGCCCTGTTCCTGTGCGTCGGCGTGGTCTACGACCGGGTGCACACGCGCGAGATCGCCGCCTATGGCGGCCTGGTCAACCGCATGCCGTTCTACGCCGCGGCCTTCATGGTGTTCACGCTGGCCAATGTCGGACTGCCCGGGACCTCGGGCTTTATCGGCGAGTTCCTGGCGCTGATCGGCACCTTCAAGGTCAACATCACGGTGGCGACCGTGGCCACGCTCGGCGTGATCGGATCGGCCGCCTATGCGCTCTGGCTCTACCGCAAGGTGATCTTCGGTGAGCTCACCAAGCCCAGCCTCGCCACCATCAAGGACCTCGACTATCGCGAGATCATCACGCTCGGCCCGCTGGTGGTGCTGACCATCCTGTTCGGCATCTATCCCAAGCCCGTGCTCGATCTGTCGGCGGCCTCGGTCGCGCAATTGCTCGAGAACTACGAGAAGGCGCTGGGCGCCGCCAAATCCGCCGCGCTGCTGGCGCATTGAGAGGCATGAGCGCTCCCGAGCCCCGCCGATGACCGAAATCCCCGATATCGACGCGCTGCTGCCGGCTCTGCCGGAGATGGTGCTCGTGGTCGGCGCCATGGTGCTGCTGATGCTGGGCGCCTTCCGCGGCGAGCGCTCCGCCACGCCGATCCATTGGCTCGCGATCGTGCTCCTGGTGGCCGCGGGCATAGTCGTGGTCTTGTTGCCGCCGGGCAACCTCACCGCGTTCGGCGGCAGCTTCGTGGTCGACGGCTTCGCGCGCTTCCTCAAGCTGCTGGCGCTCACCGGCTCGGCGGTCGCGATCCTGATGTCGTTCGACTATCCCGGCCGCGAGACGCAGCAGAAATTCGAATATTCCGTCCTCATCCTGCTCTCCACCGCCGGCATGCTGATGCTCATTTCGGCCGCCGACCTGATCGCGCTCTATCTCGGGCTCGAGCTGATGAGCCTGGCGCTCTACGTGCTGGCGGCGATCGACCGCGATTCCGTGCGCTCGACCGAGGCCGGGCTCAAATATTTCGTGCTCGGCGCGCTGTCGTCCGGCATGCTGCTCTACGGCGCCTCGCTGATCTACGGCTTCACCGGCACGGTCTCGTTCGCCGGCATCGCCAAGGCGGCGAGGGAGCCCGGCATCGGGCTCGTGTTCGGGCTCGTTTTCCTGTTCGCCGGTTTCTGCTTCAAGGTCTCGGCGGTGCCGTTCCATATGTGGACGCCCGACGTCTACGAGGGGGCGCCGACGCCGATCACCGCCTTCTTCGCCGCCGCGCCCAAGGTCGCCGGCATCGCCATGTTCGTGCGCACGACCATCGTGGCCTTCCCCGGGATTCTCACCCAATGGCAGCAGATCGTGGTGTTCGTCGCCATCGCCTCGATGGCGCTCGGCGCCTTCGCGGCCATCGGCCAGCGCAACGTCAAGCGGCTGATGGCCTATTCGTCGATCGGCCATATGGGTTTTGCGCTGGTCGGGCTCGCCGCCGGCACCCAGGAAGGGGTGCAGGGCGTGCTGGTCTATATGGCGATCTATCTGACGATGACGCTCGGCACCTTCGCCTGCATCCTGTCGATGCGCCGCGACGGGCGCATGGTCGAGGAGATCGGCGACCTCGCCGGATTGGCGCGGACCAAGCCCACCATGGCGTTCTTCCTCGCCATGCTGCTGTTCTCGCTTGCCGGCATTCCGCCGCTCGCCGGCTTCTTCGCCAAGTTCTACGTCTTCCTCGCCGCCATCAAAGCCGGGCTGTTCACGCTCGCCGTCATCGGCGTGGTCACCAGCGTGGTGGGCGCCTACTATTACCTGGTCATCGTCAAGATCATGTATTTCGACGAGCCGGCGAAGGCTTTCGAGCCGATGCCGCGCAAGCTTCGGGCGGTGCTCGCGGTGAGCGGTCTGTTCAATCTCCTGTTCTTCGTCTATCCCGGGCCGCTGATCGAGGCGGCAAATGCGGCGGCAAAGTCCCTGTTCTGATCAATGAGGCTCGACCCCAGGGCGACGGCGGCGGGCATGCGCCTTGTTGCGCATGATGTGCTCGGCTCGACCAATGCCGAGGCCTTGGCGCTTGCGCGCCAGGGCGAGCGCGGCCCGCTCTGGATCACCGCCGGCCGGCAGAGCGCGGGCCGCGGACGGCGCGGGCGGACCTGGGTATCGGAGCCCGGCAATCTCTATGCGAGCCTCCTGCTCACCGACCCGGCGCCGCCCGAGCATTGGCCCGAGCTTTCCTTCGTCGCGGCATTGGCGGTCCACGACGCGGTGGTCGAGGTCGCCCCCGGGCTGAAGTCGCTGCTGGCGATCAAATGGCCGAACGATCTCCTGCTGTCGGGGCGGAAATTCGCCGGCGTGCTGATCGAAGGCGAGGGCGGCGACGGCGGTGCGGCCGCGGTCGGCATCGGCGTCAATTGCGTGAGCCATCCGGCGGACACCGACCAGCCGGCGACCGATCTCGCGGCCGGCGGCGCGGAGGTTTCTCCCGAAACGCTGTTCGCCGCGCTCTCCGCCAAGATGCTCGGGCGCCTCGCGCAATGGAACGGCGGCGAGGGCTTCGCCACCGTGCGCGCCGACTGGCTCGCCCGCGCCGTCGGCCTCGGCGAGGAGGTGCGCGTGCGCCTCGCCGACCGCGAGGTCACCGGACTTTTCGAGGCGCTCGATCCGGCCGGCGGCCTGGTCCTGCGCCGTCCCGACGGCAAGACCGAGACCATCGCCGCCGGCGACGTGTTCATGGCTTCCTCCCCGCAAGGGGACCGGTGATCGGAGCGCGCGATGGTGGGCCCCACGGACGAGCTCGTCTTCGCGCCGCTCGGCGGCGTGGGCGAGATCGGCATGAACCTTGCGATCTACGGTTTCGGCGACGAGCACCGCCGGCAGTGGATCGCGGTCGATCTCGGGGTCGCCTTCGCGGGCGACGATCTGCCCGGAGTCGACCTCATCCTGCCGGACATCCGCTATCTGGTCGAGGAGCGCCGAAATATTCTCGGCCTGGTGCTGACGCACGCGCACGAGGATCATTTCGGCGCGCTCATCGACCTGTGGCCGAAGCTCAAGCTCCCGGTCTATGCGACGCCGTTCACCGCCGCGTTGCTCGAAGCCAAGCGCCAGAGCGAGCCCAACGCCCCCGAAATCCCGGTGAACATCGTGCCGCTCGGCGGGCGCTTCACGCTCGGGCCGTTCGACATCGAGCTCGTGTCCATGGCCCATTCGATCCCGGAATCGAACGGGCTGATCATCCGCACGCCGCTCGGCGCCGTGCTGCACACCGGCGACTGGAAGATCGACCCGACGCCGGTGATCGGCCCACCGACCGACGAGGCCAAGCTGCGCGCATTGGGCGGTGAGGGTTGCCTCGCCTTGATCGGCGATTCCACCAATGCGGTGCGCGAGGGCCGCTCGCCCTCCGAGAGCGACGTCGCCAAGTCGCTCGCCGAGCTGATCCGCAGCGCGCCCGGCCGCGTGGCGGTGACGACCTTCGCGTCCAATGTCGCGCGCCTCAAGGCGGTCGCCGAAGCCGCCGCGACCTGCGATCGCGAGGTGGTCGTGGTCGGCCGCGCCATGGAGCGGATCGGGCAGGTCGCCCGCGAGACCGGCTACCTCGACGGCATCCAGGATTTTCGCTCGATCGAGGTCTACGGCCACCTGCCGCCGGACAAGGTGGTCGCGCTCTGCACCGGCAGCCAGGGCGAGCCGCGCGCCGCGCTCGCCCGCATCGCCGAGGACGCCCACCCCGATGTCGCCTTTTCGCGCGGCGACCGGGTGATCTTCTCCTCACGCGCCATACCCGGCAACGAGAAGGCGATCATGCGGGTGATCAACGGCCTCGTCACCCAGGGCATCGAGGTGATCACCGATCGTACGCACCTTGTGCACGTCTCCGGCCATCCCAGGCTGGCGGAACTCGAGGATATGATCGGCTGGGTGCGCCCGCAGATCCTGATCCCGGTGCACGGCGAGGCGCTGCACATGGCCGAGCATGCCGCGCTGGCGCGCCGGGCCGGTGTCGGCCAGGTGGTGCAGTGCCGGGACGGCGACCTGGTGCGGCTGGCGCCGGGCGCGCCGGCGATCATCGACGAAGTGCCGGCGGGACGCGTCTACAAGGATGGCTCGTTGCTGGTCGGCGCCGAGGAACGCACCGTGGCCGATCGGCGCCGGCTCGGCTTTGCCGGCGTGGTGTCGGTTGCGCTCGCGCTGAGCGAAAGGGGCGAGCTCATCGCCGATCCGGAAATCCGCCTCACCGGCGTTCCGGAAGCCGACGCCGAGGGGAGCCGGTTCGAGGAGATCGCCTACGACGCGGCGATCGAGGCCTTCGAGTCGATGCCGCGAAACAGCCGCCGCGATCCCGACGCCGTCGCCGAAGCGGTGCGGCGTGCGGTGCGCTCGGCGCTGGCCGCACACTGGAACAAGAAGCCGATATGCCACGTGCACGTGCTGGAAGTGTAAGCTCGGCGCGCAACGGAGGTTGACCGTGACCAGAACAACGCTCTTGCTCGCGACCGCCCTGATCGCCTGGGCGCCGGATGTCCACGCTCAGGACTATCCCAATCGCCACGTCACCTTGGTGGCGCCGTTCCAGGCCGGCGGGCCCTCCGACACGGTGGCGCGGCTCATCGCCGGACCGATGTCGAAGGTGTTGGGCCAGCAGGTCGTAGTCGAGAACGTCACCGGCGCCGGCGGCACCATCGGCTCCGGCCGGGTGGCGAAATCGGCGCCCGATGGCTACACGCTCGGCATATCGGGATCGGGGACGCACGCCGCCGTCGAGCAGCTCTACGCCAATCCGCCTTACCGTGCGGCCGACTTCGAAAGCATCGGCCTCATCAACACCGCGCCCGTCATCGTGGTTGCCAAGAAGGATCTGCCGCCCAACACGTTGCAGGAATTCATCGCTTACCTGCGCGCCAACGAGAAGACCATCACCGAGGCGGACGCCGGCGTGGGGTCGGTCTCGCACCTCGCCTGCTCGGTGCTCAAGACGCTGATCGCGGTCAAGCCGACGGTCGCGTCCTATCGCGGCACCCCGCAGGCCACCCAGGATCTGATCGCCGGCAACGTCGATTTCGTCTGCAACCAGATCGTCAACGTCGTCGGCCACGTGAAGGGCGGGGCGCTCAAGGCCTATGCGGTCACCGGCGAGAGCCGCTCGCCCATGCTGCCCGACGTCCCGACCACCGCCGAAGCCGGCCTGCCCGATTTCAGACTGACGGTCTGGTACGGCCTTTCGGCCGCCAAGGGCACGCCGGCGCCGATCGTCCAGAAGCTCAATCAGGCGCTGTCAGCCGCCATGGACGATCCCACCGTGGTCAAGCGGTTCGCGGATTTGGGCTACGACGTGGTGCCCGCGCAACAGCGCTCGCCGGTCTGGTTCGATGAGTTCATGCGCAAGGAGATCGATCTCTGGGCCAAGGTGCTCGGATCGATGAAGCCCGCCCAGCCTGCCGCGCCGCGATGACGTGGCGGCCCGAGCGTGCGATCGAGATCGTCGCCGGCACGCCGCCCGGCGGCGGGCTCGACCGCGCGGCGCGGGCGCTCGCCAGGGCGATCGAGGCCGACAAGCTCATCGACGTGCCGGTCGGGGTGATCAATGTCGGCGGCGACGGCGGCCGCAAGGCGTGGACCCATATCGAGCGCTACGCCGGCGACGGCCATGTGATCGGGATCAGCTCGCCCAATATGGCGGCGGACTACCTGACCGGGGTGACGACGTCGGATCCTGACCGGTTTGCGCCGCTCGCGATCCTCTATTCCGAGTACATCGCCTTCGTGGTTCGCAGCGATGCCGCCATCCGCTCCGGGGCCGATCTGGTGCAATGCTTCGTGAGGAACGCCGGCGCCATGACGATCGCGCTCGCGACCTCGCTCGGCAATTCCAACCACGTCGCCTTGGCCAAGGTGATCCACCATGCCGGCGCCGATATCCGCGCTCCCGCCATCCGCGTCTTCGACACCGCGCTTGATGCGGTCGCCGACGTGGTCGCCGGCACGGCGGAGGTCGGCGCCATAACGGCCGCCAGCGCGGTGCCCGAGCTCGACGCCGGCCGGCTGCGCGCCATCGCCGTCTCGTCGCCGGCGCGGCTGCCCGGCCCCTATGCGACGGCGCCGACGTGGTGCGAGCAGGGGGTCGATTGCGTGGTCGGCTCCTGGCGCGGCGCCAGCGGGCCGCCCGGGCTTGGCGCGTCGCAGGTTGCGTTCTGGGAAGGCGTGCTATCGGCCGCCACCCGAACCGCCGAGTGGAGGTCCGACCTCGGCCGTCATTTCTGGACCGAGATGCCTCTCGATGGCGTGGCGCTGCGCGACTACCTCAGCCGCGAGCGCGGCGAGATGCGCGCCATTCTGAGCGGGCTCGGACTGCTGTCCGGCTAGCCGCGGTGGGCGGGCCCCGCTATTGATGAACGGCCGCCGGGCCGCAGGAGAGAAAAATGATCGGACGGCTCAACCATGTCGCCATCGCGGTGCGCGATCTCGCCAAGGCGGCGGAGGTCTACCGCAGGACGCTTGGCGCCGAGGTCTCGGCCGCCGTGCCGCAGCCCGACCACGGCGTCACCACCGTGTTCATCACGCTGCCCAATACCAAGATCGAGCTCATAGCGCCGCTCGGCGCGGCGTCCCCGATCGCCAAATTCCTCGAGCGCAGTCCCGACGGCGGCATCCACCATGTCTGCTACGAGGTCGACGACATCCTGGCCGCGCGCGACCGGCTCAAGGCGCAGGGCGCCCGCGTGCTCGGCGACGGCGAGCCGAAGATCGGCGCCCATGGCAAACCGGTCTTGTTCCTGCATCCGAAGGACTTCTGCGGCACGCTGGTCGAGATCGAGCAGGCGTAAAAAAGATTGCGGCTCGCTGGATGGCCAGCGAGCCGCTTCGAAATCGAGACTTTGGCTATTGCCGCAGCTTGTCAGTAACGGGCGAAGGCCCGGCGCGCACCCCAATAGCGCGGATAGGCGACGCGGGGCCGGTAGTAGTAGGGCGCGACCGCGGCCGCATAGCCGCCATAGGCGTAGCCGCCGTAGCCGTAGCCGTAGCCGCCGCCGTAGCCGACGCCATAGTTTGCGGCGTAGCCGTAGGTCGCCTGATAGTAGCCGCCGTAATAGCCGACGCTGCCGCAGCCGCAGGGTTGATAGACCGGCACGTAGCAGCCGCCGCATTGCGCCGAGGCCGGCGCGCTGCCGAAAGCAAGGCCGGCGACGAGCAGAGCCGCGAAGGCGCTGAAGTTAAGGAAGCGCATGAACATGGGTTTTTCTCCGTCACGCATGTTGTGTGGCAATAACATGGCAGCGCGTTTTGCGATACGGAGGCGCAACTTCGATTTGTTTTTTACCTTAATCCTCTGCCTTCTCTGCGCTCGGGTAACGAATTCATGTCTGTGACCACCGCCGTCGCGATCTACTTCATCATCTGGTGGGTGGTGCTGTTCGCCGTGCTGCCCTTCGGTGTGCGCAGCCAGCACGAAAGCGGCGCGGTGGCGCCCGGCACCGATCCGGGTGCGCCCGCGGTCCCGCAGCTCATGCGCAAGCTTATCTGGACGACGATCGTCGCCGGCGTCGTCTTCGCGTTATGCTTTCTCATTTACAAATATCGGCTGGTCGCGCTCGACGACCTGGCCGCATGGATCGGCATGCCGCGGTAAGCCACATGTCGATCCACGCCATGGGTAGCGCAATGGGGTCTCGCGCGGCTGCTAGTCGCGCCGATTGCGCCGCCGCGGATCGGTGCCGGCTTCGAATGGATTCGGCGTGCAATGGCCGCCGACGCCCGAAATCGCCGCCCGGCATTGCTCGATCGTGTAGAAGCCGCAATTAGTGCCGTTGTCCGGCGAATAGTTGGCGCACCAGGGAGCCGCGCGCGCGTCGGTGCCGGCGAGCGACAGTGCGGTACCTGCGAGCGCGATGAGAAAAATCGTTCGCACTAGAACCTCTCCTTGCTGGTTGCCCGCGCCGCCCGTCCCAGCATAACCACGGCGGATCGCTTTTGTTCGCCGGCCGCAGGCAAAAAAAAACGAGCAGGGTCAAGACCCTGCTCCTAATGACGCAAAACTAACTGTACGCTACCCTTACGCCTCGATTTGTCTGTTATCGACCGAGACGGATTGCGGCTTCCCGCCGGCTTGTCCTCCCAAGACTTGGACCGCATGGCCCAGGCGGGCGGCTGACGCTCTCGCCTTGACCTGCATATTTGAGGTTACCCGATCCCTACCGCCTTGTCACTGGTGGTATGAGCGTAAGGTCGGGCGGGGGTGAACACGTCCGCGTGAATGCGACGGGGGCTTGGCCACGCCGCCATTTCCGCTCCAACTCAACCTGGGAAAGGGGGCGGAAAGCGTTGATAGCCCTTGTGTTTCCGCCGCTGATCCGGTTTCACTCAGGCGCCCGTCGCAAGGGAGCGATTCTCGCCTGTTCGCATGCGCCTGTCCCGCTATTTCCTGCCCAGCCTGCGCGAAACGCCGAAGGAAGCCGAGATCGTCTCGCACCGGCTGATGCTGCGCGCCGGCATGATCCGGCAGGAGGCAGCCGGCATCTACGCCTTCCTGCCGCTGGGCTTTCGGGTGCTGGAGAAGGTCTGCCGGATCGTGCGCGAGGAGCAGGACCGCTCCGGCGCGATCGAGATGCTGATGCCGACCATCCAGTCGGCCGAGCTCTGGCGCGAGAGCGGGCGCTACGAGGACTACGGCAAGGAGATGTTGCGCATCAAGGACCGCCACGAGCGCGACATGCTTTACGGCCCCACCAACGAGGAGATGATCACCGAGATCTTCCGCGCCTATGTGCGTTCCTACAAGGACCTGCCGCTCAACCTCTATCACCTGCAATGGAAGTTTCGCGACGAGGTGCGCCCGCGCTTCGGCCTCATGCGCGGACGCGAGTTCCTGATGAAGGACGCTTATTCCTTCGACCTCGATCAGGCCGGCGCCACCCACAGCTACAACAAGATGTTTGTCGCCTATCTGCGTACCTTCGCGCGGCTCGGCCTCAAGGCGATCCCCATGGTGGCCGAGACCGGTCCGATCGGCGGCAATCTCTCCCACGAGTTCATCATTCTCGCCGATACCGGCGAGAGCGAGGTCTATTGCCACCGCGACTATCTCGATTTCGAGGTGCCGGGCGCGGACGTGAATTTCGACGACGTCGCGGGCCTGCAGGGCATCGTCGACCGCTGGACGTCCCTCTATGCCGCGACCTCGGAGAAGCACGACGCGGCGGCGTTCGCCAAGCTGCCGGCGGACAAGCAGGTTTCCGCGCGCGGCATCGAGGTCGGCCACATCTTCTATTTCGGCACCAAATATTCGGCGCCGATGAAAGCCGTGGTGGCCGGCCCCGACGGCGCCGAGCATGCGGTCCATATGGGCTCCTACGGCATCGGGCCGAGCCGGCTGGTCGCGGCGATCATCGAGGCGTTCCACGACGACGCCGGCATCAAATGGCCGGAAGCGGTGGCGCCATTCAGAGCGACGATCCTCAACCTCAAGCCGGGCGGCGCCGACACCGACGCGGCCAGCGAAAAACTCTATCGCGACTTGAGCGCCGGCGGCGTCGACGTGCTCTACGACGATCTCGACGTGCGGCCGGGCGCGAAGTTCGCCACCGCCGACCTCATCGGCATTCCCTGGCAGATCCTGGTCGGGCCGAAGGGGCTCGCCGAGGGCAAGGTCGAGGTCAAGACGCGGGCCGACGGCAGCCGCCAGCTCCTCAATCCGGCCGACGCGGTCAGGCTTGTCGCGTCGTCCGGCGAACGTCTGCGACGGACTTGATCCGGCCTGCCCAGGACCCCGATCGGGGGCTGGAACCGGCCCGCTGCGGCAAACATGCAGATGTACGGCCGGCCGGGGCTATGAACCTGTGCGCTGCCCGGGCTTTGCATGGCGTGAAACGGCCAGAATCGTGTGAAATCGGGGGGCGGGGAACAGATTGATGAACGAGCCGGCCGGCACCCACCCATTCGCCCCATTCGAATGGATGCTGTCGCTGCGCTATCTGCGGGCGCGGCGACAGGAAGGATTCATCTCGGTCAATGCCGGCTTCTCGTTTCTCGGCATCATGCTCGGGGTCGCCACCCTGATCGTCGTGATGGCGGTGATGAACGGCTTCCGCAAGGAACTGCTCGAAAAGATTTTGGGTCTCAACGGCCACCTCCTGATCCAGCCGCTGGAATCGCCGCTCACTGACTGGCAGCAGGTCACCGACCGCGTGTCGCGGATCGAGGGAGTCAAGCTGGCGGCACCGATGGTCGAGGGCCAGGCGCTGGCCGCGTTTCGCTCCGGCGGCGAAGGCGTCTTGGTGCGTGGGATCAGAGCGCAGGACCTCGGCCGGCTCGGTTCGATCGCCGACAATATCAGCGACGGCACGCTCGATGGGTTTGACGCAGGCCGTGGCGTGGCGATCGGCAAAAGGCTTGCAGACAAACTGTCGGTCGGCATCGGCGACCAATTGACGCTCTTAACCCCGATCGGCGAGAAGACGCCGCTCGGGATCATGCCGCGGGTCACAGGTTATCGGATAGCCGCGGTGTTCGAGATCGGCATGCACGAATACGACGCCGCAGTCGTTTTCATGCCTCTGCCTGAGGCGCAAGCCTATCTCAACCGTCCCGGCTCCGTCACCGCGATCCGGGTTTACGTCACGGACCCGGACCAGGTCGACCGCTTCCGCCGGCTGGTCGCAAGCGCTGCGGGGCGACCGATCGTGATGATCGACTGGCGGCAGCTCAACACCACGTTCTTCGGCGCGCTGCAGGTGCAACGCAACGTCATGTTTGTCATCGTGACCATGATCGTGATCGTGGCGTCGTTCAACATTACATCCACCCTCATCATGCTGGTGAAAAACAAGGGACGCGACATCGGCATTCTGCGTACGATAGGCGCAACCAAGGGCGCGGTGATGCGGGTGTTCGTCATTGCGGGCACTGCGATCGGCGTCGTGGGGACCCTGGTCGGCCTTCTGGTCGGCGCGCTGATTTGCCTTAATGTCGAGTCGTTCCGCCAGGCGCTTTCGTGGCTGACCGGTATCAAGATATTTCTGTCGGAGCTTTATTTTCTGTCCCGACTGCCGGCCGAGATGGATGCGGGCGAGATCATGGCCGTGGTGGCGATGACCTTGACGCTTTCGTTGCTGGCGACCGTCTATCCGTCCTGGCGCGCGGCTCGGCTCGATCCGGTCGAAGCTCTGCGCTACGAATGAGGTGGTTTCGATGAGCGAGCCGACCGGTACCCGCCTGTTCGCCCCGTTCGAATGGACGCTGTCGCTGCGTTACCTGCGAGCGCGGCGGCAGGAGGGCTTCATCTCGGTCAATGCCGGCTTCTCGTTCCTCGGCATCATGCTCGGGGTCGCCACCCTGATCATCGTGATGGCGGTGATGAACGGGTTCCGCAAGGAACTGCTCGACAAGATCCTGGGCCTCAACGGCCACCTGCTGATCCAGCCGCTGGAATCGCCGCTGACCGACTGGGAGGCGGTGGTCGAGCGGCTGTCCAAGATACCCGGCATAAAGCTGGCGGCGCCGATCGTCGAGGGCCAGGCGCTGTCGTCCTCGCCGTTCAACGCCTCCGGCGTCCTGGTGCGCGGCGTGCGCGTCGCCGATCTCGCGCGGCTGCCCTCGGTCGCCAACACCATCCGGCAGGGCACGCTCGAAGGCTTCGACCAGGGGCAGGGGGTGGCAGTCGGGCGCAGGCTTGCCGATCAATTGTCGCTGCGGGCCGGCGACAGCGTCACGCTGGTGGCGCCGCGCGGCGCGGTCACCCCGATGGGCACCACGCCGCGGATCAAATCCTACAAGATCGGCGCCGTGTTCGAGATCGGCATGTCGGAATACGACGCCGCCTTCGTGTTCATGCCGCTGCCGGAGGCGCAGGCCTATTTCAACCGCTCGGGCGACGTCACCGCCATCGAGGTCTATGTCGACCGGCCCGATCAGATCGACCGCTACCGCCGGCTCGTCACCGAGGCCGCCCAGCGGCCGATCTTTATGATCGACTGGCGCCAGCGCAATGCCACCTTCTTCAATGCGCTGCAGGTCGAGCGCAACGTGATGTTCCTGATCCTCACCATCATCGTGATCGTGGCGGCGTTCAACATCACCTCCGGGCTGATCATGCTGGTGAAGGACAAGGGGCGCGACATCGGGATCCTGCGCACGATGGGCGTGACGCAGGGCGCGATCATGCGGGTGTTCATGATGACCGGCGCCTCGGTCGGAGTGGTCGGCACGCTGGTCGGCTTCCTGCTGGCGCTGCTGGTGTGCCTCAACATCGAATCGATCCGCCGGTTCCTGTCCTGGCTGACCAATACCGAGCTGTTCTCGCCCGAGCTCTATTTCCTCTCCAAGCTGCCGGCGGACCTCGACGCCGGAGAGACCACCGCGGTGGTGGTGATGGCGCTGGTGCTGTCGCTGTTGGCGACGCTCTATCCGGCCTGGCGCGCGGCGCGCCTCGATCCGGTCGAGGCGCTGCGTTATGAATGAGACGACGACCATTGCCGGTGCCGAGCGTGTCGGCGATACCGGCGCTGACGATCCGCCGATCCTGTTCCTGCACGGCATCGACCGGCATTACCGCCAAGGCGACGTCACGCTGGAAATCCTCAAAGGCGTGGAGCTCGCGGTCTGGCCCGGGCAATCGGTGGCGCTGGTGGCGCCCTCCGGCGCCGGCAAGTCGACGCTCCTGCACATCGCCGGATTGCTCGAGCAGGCGGACGCAGGCGAAGTCTATATCGACCAGGTCGCGACCTCGGGGCTCTCCGATGCCGAGCGCACGCGCATCCGCCGCACCGAGATCGGTTTCGTCTACCAGTTCCACCACCTGCTGATGGAATTCTCGGCGATCGAGAACGTGATCCTTCCGCAGATGATCCGCGGCTTGGCGCGCAAGGAGGCGGTGACGCGTGCGACCGACCTGTTGAGCTATCTCGGGCTCAAGGAGCGCCTGACCCACCGGCCGGCGGAGCTCTCGGGCGGCGAGCAGCAGCGGGTCGCGATCGCGCGCGCGGTCGCCAATGCGCCGCGCATCCTGCTCGCCGACGAGCCGACCGGAAACCTCGACCCGCGCACCTCCGAGCACGTGTTCCAGGCCTTGACCCAGCTGGTGCGCGCCTCCGGCCTCGCCGTGGTGGTCGCTACCCACAACATGGACATCGCCGCCCGCATGGACCGGCGCGTCACCCTTCGCGACGGGCTGGTGGTGGAATTGCCGTGAGCATGAGGCGTGCCGTCGCCGTCGGGCGACGCTCTCACCGCGGCACCTGCACCAGCGTGAGTTGATCCTCTGCGGCGACGGGTGAGGGGAGCAAGAGCCGCGATGCGGAGAGGCACGAGCGCAGCAGCGGTAACGACGTGGCTTCTTCCGGCGCGGATCGACGCCGAAGTCCTAGTCATAGGCCGGCGCTATCATTGAGGCGGCCGCGGAGGTACGTCGAGCGGGCGATTTCCGGCCAAATTCTCGATCGGCGGACATTCGGGGATTAGTGCGCGCTTAATTGTGATCGCGCCCATGCAAGATTGCGCTGGAATAGCGGCTGCGACCAGGTGTTCAATCCGCCGGGGTGGCAATGGTTGGAGATTCGCGATGAGAATGACCCGCCCGCTCCTGGCCGTGCTCGCGCTCGCGACGCTTGCCCCGATCGACGCCAGCCCGGCCGTCGCGGAGACCTTCTGCCGTCCGTGGTGCGTGCACTACGGCGGTGGCGGCCGCGGCGGCGGAACGAATTGCGGCTTCACCTCCTACCAGCAATGCATGTGGACGGCGCAAGGCAACGACATCTGCCTGGTCAACCCGGCTTGCCTGCCGCAGGGAGTAAGGGGCAGCAGCTACGACGACCGGCGGCGGCGCTAGCTCCTTCCGTGAACAACAGCCGGTGGAGATTCACCGTGACGCGCATACGGGCGCTCTCTGCCGCGCTTGCGTTCGCTGCACTGATCGCGATCGGTGCCACTGCGGCGACCGCGGAGACCGCCGCCTGTCGGCCCTGGTGCGTCCATTACGGCGGCATCGGCGGCGGAGGCGGCGGCACGAACTGCGGCTTCATCTCACGCGAGCAATGCATGTGGACGGCGCAAGGCTCCGACGTTTGTCTGCCTAACTCGGCATGCTTGCCGCAAAATGGCGCAGGCGCCGGGCAAGGTTACGACGGGCGTGGCCCGGGCGAGCGCGGACGGCGCTAGCGCTTTTTTCGCTGCGCGAATTTCCTGCTGTCACGCTGGGATGGGATTTCCCAGCCTCCCCTTGGAGGACGGAACCTATCCGTGGCGAGGTCATTGACCCTCGCCATGTCGAGCGCCGACGAGCATCTCAAACTAGCGGCAGAATGCGCCGCATTGGCGAGCGCGGCGCAGTGGCCGGAAACCCGCAAGGTATGGCTGCAGGTCGAGGCGCTGTACCGCACCGTTGCCGAGCACGAAGCGCGCATGGCAGCCGGCGTCCCTGCGCTGCCGGGCCGGCCGAGTTGATCGGTTGCTTGCGTTGCGCCCGCACCAATTCGCGCGCGACGCAGGCGTCGAAAGCTCCACTTTGGGCGGGTGCCTCCGACCTCGCGCGGCCACCGGGATGCAATTGCCACCGGCATGCAATCTAAGAGCGAGACAGTCACGCTTGACTAAGAACATAAAGTGAACTATGTTCCCCTCTTGTTCTTGTTGGGGAGCTCAGTCATGTTCCGTGCTTTGATCGAAGAAGCGGCCGCGCTGGCGTCACTGGCGCTGTTTCTGGGAATGATCGCCATCTGGGCGCAAATCATCGCCACGCTCGGGCAGGTGCCACAAGCCTGGGGATAAGCCGCGCCGGATTTGGCCCAGTCTCGCCCTGCTCGGTCGACAGGGTGCCCCCCTGACCCGCACCATCGGGCATCGAGAATCGAACACCATCGAGATCGCGAGCGCCTATGGCCGAGCCCGGCTTCGTGCACCTGCATGTGCACTCGTCCTATTCGCTGCTCGAGGGCGCGCTGACCATCGCGCGGCTTGCCGAGCTCGCCAAGACCGACCGCCAGCCGGCGCTGGCGCTCACCGACACCGACAACATGTTCGGGGCGCTCGAATTCTCCGACAAGATCGCGGGCGCCGGAATCCAGCCGATCGTCGGCTGCGCGCTCGCCGTCGATTTCGGCGACCAGGAAGGGGGGCCGCGCGCCGGCGGTCCGCTGCTGGAGCGCCCGCGCATCGTGCTGCTGGCCGCGCGCGAGAACGGCTACCGCAGCCTGATGCGCCTCAATTCCCGCGCCTTTCTCGAAACGCCGCCGAACGAGCAGCCGCACCTCAAGTTTGCCTGGCTCGCGGGCGAGACCGACGGGCTGATCGCGCTCACCGGCGGGCCGGGCGGGCCGCTCGACACCGCGATCGTCGCCGGCCAGAGCAGTCTTGCGGGCGCGCGCTGCGAGGCGCTGGCGCAGCTGTTCGGCGACCGGCTCTATGTCGAGCTGCAGCGTCACGGCAGCACGGCCGAGCGCACCGCCGAGGCATCGCTGATCGAGCTCGCCTATGCGCGCGACCTCCCGCTCGTTGCCACCAACGAGCCGTTCTTCGCGACGCGGGAGGACTACGAGGCCCATGATGCGCTGATCTGCATCGCCGAAGGCCGGCTCGTGGCCGAGACCGACCGCCGCCAGCTCACGGCCGAGCACCGCTTCAAGTCGCGTGCCGAGATGACCGCGTTGTTTGCCGACCTGCCCGAGGCGGTCGCCGCCACCGTCGAGATCGCGCAACGCTGCGCGTTCCGGCCGCGCATTCAGGCGCCAATCCTGCCGCGCTTCTCGGTCGGCGAAGGTGGCGCCGCGGTCGACGAGGCGGCCGAGCTGCGCAAGCGCGCCGAGGCCGGGCTCGAGCGCCGCATCAGGATCCACGGGATCGCGGGAGGCCGCACCGTCGAGGAGTACCGCGAGCGGCTGACCTTCGAGCTCAACGTCATCGAAGGCATGAAATATCCCGGCTACTTCTTGATCGTCTCCGACTTCATCCAGTGGGCGAAGGCGCAAGGCATTCCGGTCGGGCCCGGCCGCGGCTCCGGCGCCGGCTCGCTCGTTTCCTACGCGCTCACCATCACCGATCTCGATCCGATCCGCTTCGGCCTCCTGTTCGAGCGCTTCCTCAATCCCGAGCGCGTGTCGATGCCCGACTTCGATATCGACTTCTGCCAGGACCGGCGCGATGAGGTCATCCGCTACGTGCAGGAACGCTACGGCAGCGAGAAGGTGGCGCAGATCATCACCTTCGGCACCCTGCAGGCGCGCGGCGTGCTGCGCGACGTCGGGCGCGTGCTGCAGATGCCGTACGGGCAGGTCGATAAGTTCTGCTAGCTGGTGCCGCAGAACCCGCTCAAACCGGTCACGATCGGGCGGGCCATCGACGACGAGCCGCGGCTGCAGGCGGCGCGCGACGGTGACCCGGTGGTGCGGCGCGCCTTCGACATCGCCCAGAAGCTGGAAGGGCTGCATCGTCACGCCTCGACCCACGCCGCCGGCATCGTGATCGGCGAACGCCCGCTCACCGAGATGGTGCCGCTCTATCGCGATCCGAAATCGCTGATGCCGGTGACCCAGTTCAACATGAAATGGGTGGAGCAAGCGGGGCTGGTGAAGTTCGACTTCCTCGGCCTCAAGACGCTCACCGTGCTCGAAACCGCTGTGGCGCTGGCGCGGCGGCGCGGCGCCGAGATCGAGCTCGCCTCGATCCCGCTCGACGACGAGAAGACCTACGCCATGCTGGCGCGTGCCGAAGCGGTGGGCATCTTCCAACTGGAAAGCCAGGGCATGCGGCGGGCGCTGCTCGACATGCGGCCCGACCGCTTCGAGGACATCATCGCGCTGGTCGCGCTCTATCGGCCGGGCCCGATGGCGAACATCCCGACCTACTGCGCGCGCAAGCATGCCCGCGAGCAGCCCGACTACATCCATCCCAAGCTCGAGCCGATCCTGCGCGAGACCTTCGGCGTGATCGTCTATCAGGAGCAGGTGATGCAGGCGGCGCAGATCCTCGCCGGCTATTCGCTCGGCGAAGCCGACCTGCTGCGTCGCGCCATGGGCAAGAAGATCCGCAAGGAGATGCAGGCGCAGCGCGAACGCTTCGTGTCAGGCTGCGTCGAGCGCGGGCTCGACCGCGCCCAGGCCGAAACGATCTTCGAGTTGCTCGAGCGGTTCGCCGATTATGGCTTCAACAAAAGCCACGCCGCCGCCTATGCGTTGGTCGCCTACCAGACCGCCTTCATGAAGACGAACTACCCGGTCGAGTTCCTGGCCGCCTCGATGACGCTCGACATGGGCAATACCGACAAGCTCGCCGAGTTCCGCGCCGAGGCCGAGCGCCTCGGCGTCGAGGTCGAGCCGCCGTCGATCAACCGTTCCGGCGTCGCCTTCGAGGTCGAGGGCAAGACCATCCACTATGCGCTCGCGGCCCTCAAAGGCGTCGGCCGCCAGGCGGTCGATGCGATCGTCGAGGCGCGCGGCGGCCGGCCGTTCGCCGACCTTGCCGATTTCGCCGGCCGCATCAATCCGCGTGCGGTCAACAAGCGCGTGCTGGAAAGCCTCACCGCGGCCGGTGCCTTCGACGCGCTCGACGCCAATCGCGCCCGCGTCTTCGCCGGCGTCGACGTCATGCTGGCCGCTGCGCAACGTACTCACGACGACGTCGTGATCGGGCAGGCGGAGTTGTTCGGTGGGGCGGCGACCCGCGCCGCTCTGCCGCTGCCGGCGGCCGAGCCGTGGCTGCCCGCCGAGCGGCTGCAGAAGGAGTTCGACGCCATCGGGTTCTTCCTGACCGGCCATCCACTCGACGATTACGCGCCCGCGCTCATGCGCATGCGGGTGCAGTCTTGGGCCGAATTCACGCGCGCGGTGCGCGCGGGCGCCAGCGCCGGCCGCGTCGCCGGCACCGTGGTGGCGCGCACCGAGCGGCGTACCCGGACCGGCAGCAAGATGGGCATCATCGGGCTTTCCGATCCGTCCGGGCATTTCGAGGCGGTGGTGTTCTCGGAAGGGCTGCAGCAGTTTCGCGATCTGCTCGAGCCCGGCGCCGCGGTGCTGCTGACGCTCTCGGCCGAGCTGCAGGGCGACGACGTGCGCGCGCGCATCCAGATGGTCGAGCCGCTCGACCAGGCGGCCGCCAAGCTCTCGAAAGGGCTGCGGGTGTTTCTGCGCAGCGAGGCGCCGGTCGAGAGCGTTGCCAAGCGCCTCGAGGCTCCGGCAACCGCCCGCGCGCCCGACAAGGCCGACGGCGAGGTCTCGCTGGTGCTGATGCTCGCCGAAGGAACCGAGGTCGAGGTCAAGCTCCCCGGCCGCTTCAAGGTCTCGCCGCAGATCGCCGGCGCCATCAAGGCGGTGCCCGGGGTGGTCGCGGTGGAGGCGCTGTAATCTGCCAGTATCCGCGCTACTCTCGGAGCCGGTCTGAGGCGAAGACTTCAGCGGCTGTTCGGGAGGACAACATGAAAATGACCATCACGTGCCTGGGCACCGTCGTGGCGGTGCTCATCGCGGGCGCGGCGTGGGCCCAGAATGTCGGCCCGGTGCCGCAGTTCCAGGTCGAGCCGTTCTGGCCGAAGCCGCTGCCCAACAACTGGATCCTCGGCCAGGTGTCCGGCATCGCGACCGACAAATACGACCGGCTGTGGGTGGTGCACCGGCCGGGCTCGCTCACGCCGCGCGAGCGCGCCGCCGAGCAGAATCCGCCCGAGGCCAAGTGCTGCGTCGCGGCGCCGCCGGTGCTGCTGTTCGACCAGTCCGGCAACCTCGTCCGCACCTGGGGCGGCCCGGGGCAGGGCTACGAGTGGCCCGAGAGCGAGCACGGCATTTTCGTCGACGACAACGACTTCGTCTGGCTCGCTGGCAACGGCAAGAAGGACGGCCAGCTGCTCAAGTTCACCATGGAGGGCAAGTTCGTCCGGCAAATCGGCAAGCAGGGTCAGGGCAACGACAGCAACTCGACCGAGCGGCTCGGCTCGCCCGCCGACGTGGCGGTCGACGTCGGCGCCAAGGAGGTGTTTGCCGCCGACGGCTACGCCAATCGCCGCGTCGTCGTGTTCGATTCCGAGACCGGCGCCTACAAGCGCCATTGGGGCGCCTACGGTAACAAGCCGAGCGACGAGAAGACGCCGCGTTACGATCCGGCGCAGCCGCCCTCGCGGCAGTTCGGCAACCCCGTGCACTGCATCCGGCTGTCGCAGGAGGGACTGATCTACGTCTGCGACCGCACCAACAACCGCCTGCAGATTTTCCGCAAGGACGGCACCTTCGTCTCCGAGCACGTCTACGAGAAGGCGACCCGCGGCAACGGCACCGTCTACGACCTGGTGTTCTCGCCCGACAAGGAGCAGAAATTCATCTACATGATCGACGGCATGAACGGCGAGGTGCGCATCGTCGACCGTACCTCGAAGGAGACGCTGGCGCGCTTCGGCCGGCCGGGCCGGCAGGTCGGCCAGTTCACCGCGCTCCACAACATCGCCGTCGACCGCCAGGGCAACATCTACCCGTCCGAGGTGCAGACCGGCCAGCGGCTGCAGAAATTCCGCCGGGTCGATTTGCAGAACTAGCCGCGCCGGCGGCCGGACCGATGATGAGGGAGAGTGCCATGCGCTCGTTCGTCGTGTTGCTGGCGGCGGGACTGACCACGACTGCATCATTCGCCGCGGACTATGATTGTCCGCGCGTCACGATGATCGTGCCCTATCCGGCGGGCGGCGCCACCGACGTCGCGGCTCGTCTGATCGGCGACCGCTTGGAGCCGTTGCTGAAGAAAAGCGTCGTCGTCGAAAACCGGGCCGGCGCCACCGGCAATATCGGCACCGTCGCGGTGGTCAATGCCAAGCCCGACGGCTGCACGCTCCTGGTCAACGCGGCGGTGATCGCGACCTTTCCGTCGAGCTTCAGCAAGCTCGCTTACGATCCGATCAAGGACCTCACCGCGGTCGGCGGCATCGGCATTACGCCCACCTTGCTGGTGGCGGCCAAGTCGGTGCCGGCCGACGACCTCAAGGGCCTCGTGCAATTGAGCAGGCAACGCACCGAGGGTCTCAATTTCAGCACCGCCGGCTATGGGCTGCTGCAGCATCTGGCGGTCGAGGAGATGGCGCAGCGCGCCGGCGCCAAGTTCGTGCACGTGGTCTACAAGGGCGGCGCGCAGGCGGCGACCGATCTGGTGGCGGCGCGGGTCGATTTCGGCAGCTTCGCCGCCGGCTCCATGATCCAGTTCGTGAAAGGGGGGCAGCTCAAGCCCCTGGCGGTGATCCAGGAGAGGCGCTCGGCGCTGGTTGCGGACGTACCGACCACCGCCGAGCAGGGGCTTCCCGGCCTCGACGCCGGCGTTCACTTCATGCTCTACGCGCCGTCGGCGACCCCTAAGGAGGTCGTGTCGATGCTCAATGCCGACCTCAACAAGATCGTCGGCGATCCCGCCTTGAAGGAGCGCTTCACCAATATCGGTTTCGACCCGAGCGCGATCTCGCCGGAACAGGCGGCCGCGATCATGCGCAAGACCGGCGAGGACTGGGCGCCGCTGATCAAACGCCTGAATATCAAGCTGGATTGACCGTTCCGACGCTCCTTGCATCGGCCGATTCATGCCTATATAAGCCCGGCATCTCACACGCGGACCTTGGCCTCAAAGCCGTCCGGTGGCTCCTTCCGACCGCAGGGGAGGGGGAGCTCACGGGTCCGCGGCGGCTCAACCGGAGAAACGACAATGTCGCTTCCTGACTTCTCCATGCGCCAGCTATTGGAGGCTGGCGTCCATTTCGGCCATCAGTCCCACCGCTGGAACCCGAAGATGTCGGAGTACATCTTCGGCGCCCGCAACAACATCCACATCATCGACCTCGCACAATCGGTGCCGATGATGCACCGCGCCTTGCAGGCGGTCAGCGATACCGTCGCCAATGGCGGACGCATCCTGTTCGTCGGCACCAAGCGCCAGGCGCAGGACGCTATCGCCGAGGCCGCCAAGAAGTCGGCGCAGTACTACGTCAATTCGCGCTGGCTCGGCGGCACGCTCACCAACTGGAAGACTATCTCCCAGTCGATCAACCGGCTGCGCAAGCTCGACGAGATGCTCGCGTCCGGCGAGAGCCAGGGCTACACCAAGAAGGAGCGTCTCACGCTCCAGCGCGAGCGCGACAAGCTCGACCGCGCGCTCGGCGGCATCACGGACATGGGCGGGTTGCCCGACCTCCTGTTCGTGATCGACACCAACAAGGAGGACATCGCGATCAAGGAGGCGCGTCGGCTGAACCTGCCGGTCGCCGCCATCGTCGACACCAATTGCGATCCCGACGGCATCACCTACGTCATCCCCGGCAACGACGACGCCAGCCGCGCCATAACGCTCTATTGCGACCTGGTGGCCAAGGCGGCGATCGACGGCATCTCGCGCGCGCAGGGCGAAAGCGGCGTCGACATCGGGGCCGCCGCCGAACCGGTTGCCGAGGAGTTGCCGGCGCCGGCCGAAGGCCCCGGCTACGAGGTGCTTTCGGGGCCGCGCGGCGTCGCCGACGATCTCAAGAAGCTCTCGCACGCCTCGCCGGCGATCGAGAAGAAACTCAACGACCTCGGCATCTTCCATTACTGGCAGATCGCGGGGCTCGGTCCCGACGCCGCTCACAAGATCGGCGAGGAAGTCGGTCTCCCGGGCCGCATGGGAGGCTGGATCGCCCAGGCCAAGGAATTGACCGCCGAATAGCACGACGTCATGCCCGGGCATCCACGTCTTCTCAGGGACGTGGATGGCACCGCAACTCGGGCTCGTCCGAGTTTGCAGCAAGCGCCGCAAGTCGGGTGGACCCGACGGGCCGGCGCTGACGCCGAGAGGGATCAGAGGATGGCCAACATCACCGCACAGATGGTCAAGGAGCTCCGTGAGCAGACCGGCGCCGGCATGATGGATTGCAAGACTGCGCTCGGCGAGACCGCGGGCAACATGCAACAAGCGGTCGACCTGCTGCGCAAGAAGGGGCTCGCCAAGGCCGGCAAGAAAGCAGGCCGCACCGCCGCCGAAGGCCTGGTCGCGGTCGCGCTCAAAGGCACCAAGGGCGTCGTGGTCGAGGTCAACTCGGAGACCGATTTCGTTGCCCGCAACGACCTTTTCCAGGGCCTGGTGAAGATGATCGCCGACGTGGCGCTGGACGTCGGCGCCGACGTCGACAAGATCAAGGCCGCCAAGGCCGGCAGCATCACGATTGCCGAGGCGATCACCGACAGCATCGCCAAGATCGGCGAGAACATGACCTTGCGGCGGGCGGGCGGGCTCGCCGTCGGCAAGGGCGTCGTCGCTGGCTACGTCCACAGCGCGGTCACCGACGGGCTCGGCAAGATCGGCGTGATCGTGGCCCT
The DNA here is from genome assembly GCA_040510815.1 of Xanthobacteraceae bacterium. Taxonomy (GTDB): domain Bacteria; phylum Pseudomonadota; class Alphaproteobacteria; order Rhizobiales; family Xanthobacteraceae; genus VAZQ01. Next base: position 22,792 of record JBEVIH010000015.1, read on the forward strand.
CGAATCGGGCGGGCAAGCCGACGAGCTTGCCCGCTTCGGCCGTCAGGTCGCCATGCACGTCGCCGCCGCAAATCCGCAGGCGATCGATCCCTCCGGCCTCGAGCCGGACTTGATCCGCCGCGAGAAAGAAGTGCTCGCCGACAAGGCCAAAGCGCAGGGAAAACCTGCGAATGTCGTCGACAAGATCGTCGAATCAGGGCTCAAGACCTTTTACAAGGAGGTCTGTCTCCTCGATCAGACCTTCGTGCATCCCCCCGACCGGAGCGTGGCGCAGGCGGTGAAAGAGGCCGAGGGCAAGGCCGGGGCCCCGATCAAGATCACTGGTTACGTGCGTTACCTGGTCGGTGAAGGGGTCGAGAAGCAGGACTCCGAGTAGATCTCCGCGTGATGGCGCCCGCCGGCCGTATCGCGCCCGGGGGGCCGCTGAGCACACCGGGCGCCGGTTCGAGACGCACCATGGCCAAGCCGATCTACCGACGCGTCGTGGTGAAGGTCTCCGGCGAGGCCCTGATGGGGCCGGACAATTTCGGCATCCACCAACCGACCCTCGAGCGGATTGCGGCCGATCTCAAGGCGACGCACGCGCTCGGCGTCGGAATCGGCATCGTGGTCGGCGGCGGCAACATCTTTCGCGGCGTGAAAGTCTCGGAACAGGGCATTCCGCGCGTGACCGGCGACATGATGGGCATCCTCGCGACCGTCATGAACGCGCTTGCGCTCGAGAGCGCGCTCGAGCGGGCGGGAGCGGCGGCCCGCACCATGGCGGCGCTGGCCATGCCCGAAGTCTGCGAGACCTACGAGCGGCAGCGGGCGCTCCGCCACCTGGCCGAGGGCCGCATGGTTCTGCTCGCGGCCGGCACCGGCAACCCGTTCTTCACCACCGATACCACCGCGGTGCTGCGGGCGGCCGAGCTCTCCGCCGAAGCGGTGCTGAAGGCAACCGACGTCGACGGGGTCTACAGCGCCGACCCGAAACAGGACAAAAAGGCCAAACGCTACGACCGATTGACCCACCAGCAGGCGATTGACGGCAACCTCAAGGTCATGGACGCCACCGCCTTCGCGCTTGCCCGGGAAAATCGTATACCTATCATTGTGTTCTCGATCCGGGCCAAGGGAGCGATCGAGGCGGTGCTGCGGGGAGAGGGGCGCTCCACCGTAGTCGGATTTTGACACGTCGCGCGCCCCGGTCCTCGGAGCGGATCGGGCAAGAAAATGCGAGCGGTCGCATGATCGACCGGACGGAGGGGTCGCCATGGCACAGGCAACACACGATCTCAACGAGCTCAAGCGGCGTATGCAGGGCGCAATCCAACTGTTGAAGCAGGAGCTGGGCGGGCTACGCACCGGCCGGGCGTCGGCCAGCCTGCTCGAGCCGGTGCAGGTCGAGGCCTACGGCACCCACATGCCGCTCAATCAGCTGGCCACCGTGAGCGTGCCCGAGCCGCGGCTGATTTCCGTCCAAGTCTGGGACCGCTCGATGGTGCACGCCGTGGAAAAGGCCATTGCGGCCTCCAGTCTCGGCCTCACTCCCTCGACCGAAGGGCAGGTGTTGCGGCTTCGCATCCCCGAGCTCAACGAGGAGCGGCGCAAGGAGCTGGTCAAGGTCGCGCATAAATATGCCGAGACGGCGCGGGTCGCGGTGCGGCACGTCCGGCGCGACGGCCTCGATGTGCTCAAGAAGCTGGAAAAGGACCACAAGATCGGCGAGGACGAGGGCAAGCGATCGTCCGAGCAGGTGCAGAAGGCGACCGACGAGGCCATCGCCGAGGTCGACAAGATGCTGGCGGCAAAGGAAAAGGAAATCCTCACCGTGTGAGGGCGATCAGGATGTCGAAGACCGAGCCGCTGCGCACTGCCCAGATCGGCGGAATCGCCGTGCCGCGGCACGTTGCCATCATCATGGACGGCAATGGGCGCTGGGCGGCGGCGCGCGGCCTGCCGCGCGGGGAGGGGCACCGGCGCGGCGTCGAAGCGCTGCGGCGCACGGTGCGTGCAGCCGGCGATCTCGGCATTGGCATCTTGACGATCTTCTCGTTCAGCTCGGAGAACTGGTCGCGGCCGCCGGCGGAGATCCGCGAGCTGATGGCGCTGCTGCGCCGCTTCATCCGCCACGACTTGGCCGAGCTCCATAGCAGCGGGGTGCGGGTGCGCGTTATCGGCGAGCGCGAGAATCTCGATCCCGACATCCGTCATCTCCTTGAGGAGGCGGAGGACCTGACCAGGGGCAACGATAAGCTCATCCTGGTCGTCGCCTTCAATTACGGCGCGCGCCAGGAAATCGCGCGCGCGGCGCAGCGCATGGCCGCTGCCGTCGCGGCCGGCGATCTGGCGGTGAGCGCGGTGACCGCCGACAAGCTCGCCAACTACCTCGACGCGCCGGATCTGCCCGACCCGGATCTCATCATCCGCACCAGCGGCGAGCAGCGGCTCTCCAATTTCCTGCTGTGGCAGGCGGCCTACAGCGAGCTTGTGTTCGTGCCGACCTACTGGCCCGATTTCGACCGGACCGCGCTCGAGAGCGCGATCACCGAATATTGCCGACGCGAGCGTCGCTTCGGCGGCCTGGTCGCGCGAACCGGATCGTGATCGTGGCGGAAGCGGACCATCCATCGCTCGCGATGCGCCCCGCTGCCGAGCTGGCGCTGCGGGTCGGCTCGGCCCTGGTGCTGGCGCCGCTCGCGATCGGGGTGGCGTATGTCGGGGGCTGGCCGTTCGCGGTGTTCTGGGGCGTCGCCGCGATCGGGGTGCTGTGGGAATGGGCCACGCTGGTGGCGGGAGACGATCGGCGCTCCGTGTCCATCGCCGGCGGGGCGTCGATCGTGCTGGCGATTGGGCTTGCGCATACCGACCATCTGGTCGCGGCGATCATCGTCCTGGCCATGGGAGCGCTCGCCACGGCGGCGCTGGTGTCGGCCGCGTGCCGCCTCTGGGTGGCCTCCGGTATTCCCTATGCCGGCGCGCTCGGGGTTGCGCCGGTCGTGTTGCGGTCCGACGGCGCGTACGGCTTCCTCGCCATCGTGTTCGTGTTCGCGATCGTATGGGCGACCGACGTTCTCGCCTATTTCGTCGGGCGCGCGCTCGGTGGCCCGAAGCTGATGGCGCGGGTGAGCCCGAAAAAGACCTGGTCGGGCGCGCTCGCCGGTGCCGGCGCGGCGGTGCTCGCTGGCGTGGCGGTCGCCAGGACAGCGGGCCTCGCCGGCCTCGTCCCGGTCGCCGTCATCGCGCTGCTGTTGTCGGTGCTTGCGCAGGCGGGCGATCTCTTCGAATCTGCGCTCAAGCGCCGGTTCGGCGCAAAGGATTCCGGCCATCTCATTCCCGGACACGGCGGGCTGCTGGATCGGCTGGACGGTTTCGTGACTGCCGCCCTGCTGGCCGCACTGATCGGATTGGCGCGCGGCGGCTTCGAGTCACCGGGACGCGGCCTGCTGGTGTGGTGAGGTCATGAACCCGGGTGCGGTGCGTGCAAAGTCCGATCGTTTGGCGCCGGCCTTCGTCGAGCGCTCGGTGACGCTGCTCGGCGCCACCGGCTCGATCGGCGCCAGCACCATCGACCTCATCAAGCGCCAGCCCGAGCGCTACCGGGTCGAGGCGGTGAGCGCCAATCGCAGTGCCGCGGCGCTGGCGGCGCTGGCGCGCGAGCTCGGTGCGCGCTTCGCGGCAATCGGCGACCCCTCGGCCTATGGCGAGCTCAAGGATGCGCTCGCCGGCACCGGCATCGAGGCGGGCGCTGGCGAGAGCGGGCTGGTCGAGGCGGCGCAGCGCCCGGCCGACTGGGTGATCGGGGCGATCACCGGCGCGGCCGGGCTTAGGCCGACGCTCGCCGCCGCCGAGCGCGGCGCCATCGTCGCGCTCGCCAACAAGGAAACCCTGGTTTGCGCCGGCGGCCTGTTCATGCGCCGCGCAGCGGCAGCGGGCGCGACCGTGCTGCCGGTCGACTCCGAGCACAATGCCCTGTTCCAGGCGATGAGCGGAAGCCGCCGCGAGGACGTGCGCCGGGTGATCCTCACCGCGTCGGGCGGTCCGTTCCGGACCGCGAGCGCGCAGGCGATTCGGAACGCGACGGTTGAGCAGGCGCTCAAGCATCCCAATTGGTCGATGGGGCCCAAGGTCACCATCGATTCCGCAACGCTGATGAACAAGGGTCTGGAGCTCATCGAGGCGCATCATCTGTTCGCGCTGCCACCCGAGCAGATCGACGTGCTGGTGCACCCGCAATCGATCGTTCACAGCCTGGTGGAGTTCTGCGACGGCTCGTTGATCGCCCAGCTCGGCAGCCCGGACATGCGCATTCCGATCGCCTATTGCCTGGCTTGGCCCGAGCGCATGCCGGGGCCGGCGCCGCGGCTCGACCTCGCGCGCGCTGCGACCTTGACCTTCGAGGAGTCGGATCCGGTGCGCTTCCCGGCCTTGGCGCTGGCCCGGCGCGCGCTCGAAACGGGCGGAGCGGCCCCGACCGTGCTCAACGCCGCCAACGAGGTGGCGGTCGCCGAATTCATCGGCCGCCGGCTCGGTTTTTCGGGGATAACGGCTCTGGTCGAGGCCACACTCGAGGCGGCGGTGTGCCGAAATTGGACAGTGGAACCCGAAAGCCTCGATCAAGCACTTTCTGTTGACCATGATTCAAGATTGTTGGCACGTGAACTCTTGCCCGAAATTGCCGCAAAGGCATCTTAGAAGGTCCGCCCCGGAGGGACATCAGGGGACGGGCGGGGATACGGATTCATGAGTTTCAATTTCCTGTCAGGGATCAACGCGCTCGGTTTGAGCGCGCTGGGGTTCCTGTTTGTCCTCACCCTGGTGGTGTTCTTCCACGAGCTGGGCCATTTCCTGGTCGCCCGCTGGTGCGGTGTCAGGGTAATGGTCTTTTCCATCGGCTTCGGTCCGGAATTGTTCGGATTCGATGACCGTCACGGAACCCGCTGGAAAATCTCTGCAATTCCTCTCGGCGGATATGTAAAATTTTTCGGCGACGAGAATGCGGCGAGCGTGCCCGATCAGCAGGCGCTGGCCGCCATGAGCGCAAGCGAGCGGGCGCATAGCTTCATCGATCAGCCGGTGGCCAAGCGGGCGGCGATCGTGGTGGCCGGACCGCTGGCAAATTTCCTGCTCGCGATCGCGATTTTTGCCGGTCTCGCCATGGTCTTCGGCAAGCCGATCACGTCGCCCCGGGTCGACAAGGTGCATCCCGACAGCGCGGCGGCGGCGGCCGGATTTCAACCGGGCGATGTGGTTTTGACGATCAATGGCCGCCCGATCGAGAGCTTCAACGATATGCAGGAGATCGTCAGCACCAGCGCCGGCCAGACGCTGATGTTCGAGGTCGACCGCGGCGGCTCGCGGGTCGCGCTCAAGGCCGTTCCTGCGCTCAAGGAGGTCAAGGACCGCTTCGGTAACGTCAGCCGCCAGGGCCAGCTTGGCATCGAGCGGTCGACCGCGCCGGAAGAAAAGCATTTCCAACCGGTCGGCCCGCTGCAAGCGGTCGGCATCGGCGTGCAAAGGACGTGGTTCGTGGTCGAACGCACGTTCTCGTTCATCGGCGGGATTTTTTCGGGCCGCGAAGCGGCCGATCAACTCGGCGGACCCATCCGAATCGCTCAGGTCTCGGGGCAAGTGGCGGCCGAGGGCCTGTTGCCCTTGTTCAGCCTGACCGCGGTGCTGTCGATCTCGATCGGTTTGCTCAACCTGTTTCCGGTGCCCCTGCTCGACGGCGGTCACCTTCTGTTCTACTTGATCGAAGCGGTGAGGGGAAAGCCGCTGTCCGAGCGCGTGCAAGAACTGGGCTTCCGGATCGGCTTCGCGGTGGTCGTAATGTTGATGATCTTTGTAACTTATAATGACATTCTGCATGTCGCCGCCCGCTGGACGGCGTGGTGGACGGCATCGTAGAGGGGGGTAAGACTCGAGGGCGGAAGGGGAAGTGTTGGGGAATGGGGTGGTTGCACAACAGGAAAAGCCGGTAAGAGCGGCCTGGGGATCGTGACGACCTTTCTCGTGGGTGCCCGCCAGTTCGCGGGTGCCCAAAGGGGACGAAAAAGGGCGCGTGGGAATGAAGGTCTGTAAGCGGCTGGTCCGAGGGCTGGGCATCGTTGGCCTTGTCCTCGTGGGGATCGTATTGAGTGCCTCGGCCGTGTCCCTCACGGCGGAGCGCGCCTATGCGCAGGCGATCACGGTCAGTGCGATCGTCGTGCAGGGCAACCAGCGGGTCGACGCCGACACGATTCGCTCCTATTTCCGGCCCGGACCCGGCGGCCGGCTCGACGCCTTTGCGATCGACGAAGGTGTGAAGGCGCTTTACGCCACCGGCCTGTTCCAGGACATCCGCCCGACGGTCGAGCGCAACCGGCTGGTGATCACTGTCATCGAGAACCCGGTGATCAACCGGATCGCTTTCGAGGGCAACAAGAAGGTCAAGGACGAGCAGCTCAAGGCCGAAATCCAGTCGAGGGAACGCGGCACGCTTTCGCGTCCGGTGGTGCAGGCGGACGTTTCGCGACTGGTCGACGTCTACCGGCGCAGCGGCCGCTTCGACATCCGGGTCGACCCCAAGATCATCGAGCTGCCGAACAATCGCGTCGATCTCGTGTTCGAGATCACCGAGGGCGCCAAGACCGGGATCAAGAGCATCGATTTCGTCGGCAATCGCTACTATTCGTCCTACCGGCTCAAGGAAGTCATCAAGACGTCGACAACCGGCTTGCTGTCGTTCCTGCAGACCACCGACATCTACGACCCGGACCGCGTCGAAGCGGACCGTGAGCTGCTGCGTCGCTTCTATCTCAAGCACGGCTTCATCGACGTGCGTGTCGTGTCCGCTGTTGGCGAGTTCGATCCCGATCGCCGGGGATTCGTCGTGACATTCACGATCGACGAAGGCGAGCAGTGGCGCGTCGGATCGGTCGACATCCAGTCGACGGTGCGCGCGATCAATCCGTCGTTGCTGCGGGGCAGGCTGCGGGTCTACGCCGGCGACGTCTACAACGCCGAGGCGGTCGAGAAATCGGTTGAGGACATGACGATCGAAGCTGCCAGGCAGGGCTTTGCCTTCGCAACGGTGCGTCCGCGCGCCGCCCGCAATCCGCAAATGAGGACGGTCGACATCGTATTTATGGTTGAGGAGGGACAGCGCACCTACATCGAACGCATCAATATCCGCGGAAATACGCGCACGCGTGACTACGTCATCCGGCGCGAGTTCGATCTCGCGGAAGGCGATGCCTACAACCGGGCGCTCGTCAGCCGCGCCGAGCGGCGGCTCAAGAACCTGAGCTATTTCAAGGTGGTGAGGATCACGCCTGAGCCGGGCTCGGCGCCCGATCGCGTCATCCTCAATGTCGACGTGGAAGAGCAATCGACCGGTGAATTCTCCGTGGCCGGCGGATACTCGACCTCGGACGGCTTCATGGCCGAGGCCAGCATCGCCGAGCGCAACCTGCTCGGCCGCGGCTTCTACGGCAAAGCCGCGGTGCAATACGGCCAGTACACGCGCGGCGTCCAGCTTTCGCTCGTGGATCCGTATTTCCTGGGCTATCGTGTCGCATTCGGTGTCGACGTGTTCGCCAGGCAGCAATTAGCCACGAGCTACGTTTCATACTCGACCCAAACGTTGGGCTTCGGCACCAGGCTCGGATTTGCGCTGCGGGAAGATCTCGGCCTCCAAGTGCGGTATTCGCTCTACCGGCAGGAAATCGACATGCCGTTCGTCCTGCGCAATTGCAATAACATCAACCCGGACGGTGTGAACACGTTTCCGACGCCGGACCAGATCAGCAACTTCCCGCCCATCACGCAGAACTGCTACGCCGACGGCGAAGCCTCGCTGGCGGCCAAGACCGAGCTCGCCGGAGGCCCGGTCCTGACCTCGCTGGTCGGTTATTCGCTTAGCCACAACACGCTCGACAACAACAAGAATCCGACCAAGGGCATCCTCACCACCCTCAACCAGGATTTCGCCGGCGTCGGCGGCGACGTGAACTTCATCCGCACGACCGCCGACTTCTACACCTATCACGAGGTGGTGCCGGACGTGGTCGGCGTGCTGAAGCTGCAGGGCGGCTACATTACCGGCTGGGGCAACCGCAGCCTGCGGATGCTCGACCAGTTCCAGATGGGTCCGAACCTGGTGCGTGGGTTCGCGCCGGCGGGCATCGGTCCGCGCGACCTGACGCAGTTTCCGTTTACCGGGGTGCAGGGCGATGCGCTCGGCGGCACCATGTACTGGGGCGCCAGCGTCGAGTTCCAAACGCCGGTCTACTTCCTGCCCAAGGACACCGGAATCAAGCTTGCGGCCTTTGCCGATGCCGGCTCGCTGTGGAATTATACCGGCCCGACCACCTTCCCGGCCACCGGCGAGGTGCTCTCGGGTTCGATCTGCCCGACCTGGTCGCCGGCTGCGGGCGCCGCTGCGGTGCCGTGCCCGGTCGACAACGCTATGCACGTTCGCTCGTCGGTCGGCGTCGGATTGCTGTGGGAGTCGCCGTTTGGACCGCTCCGCTTCGACTACGCGTTCCCGCTGTCGTCGCAGCCTTATGACCGAATCCAGCGGTTCCGTTTCGGCGGCGGCACGAGATTTTGATCTTGGCCCGCGGGCCGCGGTAACGCCGGCATGAGCGGGCCGTTTTTCTTCCATCGCGGACACGGGCTCACCGTGCGCGAGATTGCCGCCATCGCGGGGGCCAAGCCGCATCGCGCCGCCGAGCCCGAGCGGCGCATCACCGGAATAGCGTCGCTCGACCGCGCCGGCCCCGGCGACCTCGCATTCTTCGATAAGGCCAAATACCTGGATGAGTTCGTGGCGACCGGCGCTGGCGCCTGCCTCACCGTCGAGCGCCTCGCGAGCCGCGTGCCGGACCGCGTCAGCGTCCTGTTCACGCCGGAACCCTATCGGGCCTTCGTCGAGGTGGCGTGGAGGCTGTTTCCGGACGCCACACGGCCGTCCTCGCTGTTCGAGGCGCAGGGCATCGCGACCGGCGCCGTCGTGCATCCTGCGGCGCGCATCGAGAACGGGGTGACCATCGATCCCGGCGCCGTCATCGGACCGCGGGCCGAGGTCGGCGCCGGGACGCTGATCTGCGCCGGCGCCGTCATCGGACCGGACGTGCGCATCGGCCGCAATTGCTCGGTCGGCGCCAACTCCTCGATCACGCATGCCCTGATCGGCGATCGGGTGATCATTCATCCCGGCTGCAACATCGGCCAGGACGGCTTCGGCTACGTGATGGGAGCGGCCGGCCACCGTAAGGTTCCCCAGGTCGGGCGCGTCATCATTCAGGACGATGTCGAGATCGGGGCCACCACCACCGTTGACCGCGGCGCCATTCGAGACACCGTGATCGGCGAGGGAACCAAGATCGACAACCTCGTCCAGGTCGGCCACAATACCACCATCGGGCGGCACTGCGTGGTGGTTGCGCAATCCGGCATTTCCGGCAGCGTGACGCTCGGCGACTTTGTCGTGCTGGCGGCGCGCGCCGGCATCGTGGATCATCTGACGATCGGCGAGGGAGCGCAGATCTCCGCGGACAGCGCCGTTTTTGACGACGTGCCGGCAGGAGCGCGCTGGGGCGGCGTTCGCGCCAAGCCGATCAGGCAATGGTTGCGCGAGCTGGCAAGCCTCGAACGGTTGGCCGCCCGCGGCCGTGCCGATCGCGGTGGAGAGGACTAGGTCGTATGGACGAAGGCGCAACGACGCTCGAAGCGGCCGACATCGCGACCATTCTCAAGGTATTGCCGCATCGCTATCCGTTCCTGATGATCGACCGCATCATCAATATGCGTGGCGACGAGTCGGCGATCGGGATCAAGAACGTGACGATCAACGAACCGCAATTCCTCGGCCATTTCCCCGGCAATCCGGTGTTTCCCGGCGTGCTTTTGATCGAGGGCATGACCCAGACCGCCGGCGCGCTCTGCGTCTTGTCGAAGCTCGGCGGCGATCGTCCCAAGGAGGTCTATTTCCTGACCATCGACAAGGCGAAGTTTCGCAAACCGGTGCTACCGGGGGACACCATCGAATATCACGTGCGCAAGATCGCCCGCAAAAGGAACATGTGGTGGTTCCGCGGCGAGGCGAAGGTCGCGGGGCAGATGGTCGCCGAGGCCGAAGTCGGCGCCATGGTTCCGTGAGCTCGGCGATGGCCGCAATCGATCCAACCGCCCGGATCGAGCGGGGAGCGCAGATCGGGCAGGACGTAACCATCGGGCCCTATTGCGTCATCGGCCCCAATGTCGCCATCGCGGATGGCTGCCGGCTCGTGGCCCATGTCCATATCGCCGGCCATACCGCGATCGGTCCACGCACCGTGATCTATCCGTTCGCTTCGCTCGGCACCCCGCCGCAATCGGTCAAGTACCGTGGCGGCCCCACGCGCCTCGTGATCGGCGCAGACTGCGACATCCGCGAAGACGTCACCGTCAATACCGGGACCGAGGACGACCGCGGCGTCACCGAGGTGGGTGACCGCTGCTTTTTGATGGTGGGCTCGCATGTGGCTCACGATTGCCGGGTCGGCAGCGACGTCACCTTTGCCAACAACGTGGTGCTGGGCGGGCATGTGAGCGTCGGCGACTTCGTCATGTTGGGCGGACAGGCGGCGGTGCGCCAGTTCGTGCGCATCGGCGAGGGTGCCATGGTGGTCGGCCTGAGCGGCGTGCGCGCCGATGTGATCCCGTTCGGGCTGGTGCAGGGGCCGCTCGCCGACCTCATCGGCCTCAACGTCGTCGGCATGCGGCGGCGCGGGGCGAGCAAGGCCGACATCCACCGGCTGCGGCAGGTCTATGAGGCGTTGTTTTTCGGCGCCGGCACATTTCGCGAGCGGCTCGACAAGATCGCGGCGAGTGACTGCGGCCCGCCGCTGGTCGACAAGGTGATCGCCTTTATCCGCGCCGGCTCGCGACCGTTGACCATGGCGGTCCGCCGCGCCGACACGAGCGAAGACATATGAGCACGGCGGCGTCCATCGGTGCGCCGGCGGGCGAGGGCGCGCTCGCGGTGATCTGCGGCGGCGGAAGCCTGCCGTTCGCGGTTGCCGATGCGGCCGCGCGACGCGGCCGCCGGGTGGTGTTGTTCGCGCTGCGCGGATGGGCGGATCCGCAACGGGTCGCAGCCTATCGCCATCACTGGATCAGGCTCGGCCAGATCGGCCGGTTTCGCCGGTTGGCGCGCGAGGAGGGTTGCCGGGACGTCGTGGCGATCGGTTCGGTCATTCGTCCGGCATTCTGGCAGTTGCGGCCGGACCTCGGAACGATACGGCTGTTGCCGCGAGTGGCGCGCATGTTCCACGGCGGCGACGCCCATTTGCTGGCGGGCGTGGCGGGCTTGCTCGAGGAGCACGGTTTCCGGCTGGTGGCGGCCCAGGAGTTCGCCCCGGACATCCTGATGCCGGAGGGCACGATCGGAATGCGGAAGCCGAGCGAAGCGGCTCGGCGCGACATCGCGCACGGCCTTGCCTTGCTGCGCGCAACCGGCCCGTTCGACGTCGGCCAGGCGGTAGTCGTGGCCGACCTCAATATCCTGGCGGTCGAAGCCGCCGAGGGAACCGATCAGATGCTCGCGCGCGTCGCGGAGCTGCGCCGCAGCGGCCGGGTCGGCGTCGGCGGCGGCGTTTTGGTCAAGGCGCCCAAGCTCGGCCAAGACCGGCGCATCGATCTGCCGACGATCGGGCCGCAGACCATCGAAGGCGCGGCGGGCGCAGGACTCGAAGGCCTCGCGCTCATGGCCGGCAGCTCGATCGTCGCCGAGCCGGAGCGGATCGCGACGCTTGCGGACCGCGCCAAGCTTTTCGTCTTTGGCGTGCGCGACGAGGCATCCGGCCGATGAGAGAACCGGCGCGGCCCGCGACCCTCGACGTCTTCCTGGTCGCCGGCGAGGAATCCGGCGACCGGCTCGGCGCCGATCTGATGCGCGCGCTGCGGCAGCGCACTCGCGGGGAGGTGCGCTTCGCGGGCGTCGGCGGTCGCGCCATGGCCGCCGAAGGGGTCAGCAGCCTCTATTCGATCGACAATCTTGCGATGATCGGATTCATGGCAATCCCGCGGCGGGCTCCTGGCGTCCTGCGGCGCCAGCGCCAGACGGCGCGCGCCGTGGCGGCGGCGCGGCCGCACGTGCTCGTCATCATCGACAGCCCGGGCTTCACCCTGGGAATCGCGCGACGGGTGCGCGCCGCCGATCCCGCGATCCCGATCGTCGAATATGTCTCGCCGTCGGTATGGGCCTGGCGGCCGGGCCGCGCGCGGGTGATTCGCGGCTATATCGACCACATCCTCGCGCTGCTGCCGTTCGAGCCCGAGGTCCATCAGCGGCTCGGCGGCCCGCCTTGCACCTATGTCGGCCATCCGCTGGCGGGGCGCGTGGCAGAACTGCGTCCGGACGCCGCGGAGACGCAGCGGCGGCTCGCAACGCCGCCCGTGCTGCTGGTGCTGCCCGGGAGCAGGCGCGGGGAGATCCAACGCCTGCTGGGTATCTTTGCCGAGACCGTTGCCCTGGTGACACGCGAAATCGGGGCGGTCGAGGTCGTCATTCCGGCCGTGGCGCACCTCGTCGATACCATCAGGGGGGCGACGGCGCATTGGCCGGTGCGCCCACGAATCGTCGTCGAAGCGGCCGACAAGGATGCGGCGTTCCGCGTCGCACGGGCGGCGCTGGCAAAGTCCGGCACGGTGACGCTCGAGCTCGCGCTGGCCGGCGTGCCGATGGTGGCCGCCTACAAGATCACGCCGATCGAATACCTGCTGGTCGGGCGCGGCATCCAGAAACGACTGTCGTCGGTGATCCTGGCCAATCTGGTGCTCGGCGAGACCGTCGTGCCGCAATTCCTGCAGCACGATTGCACCGCCGAGCGGCTTGCCGCGGCCTTGCTGCCGCTGATCGGCGATGGCGCGGAACGGCAACGCCAGATCGAGGCGTTTTCCCGGCTCGACGCGGTCATGGGGATCGGCAAGCTGGCGCCGGCTGCCCGCGCGGCCGACATCGTGCTGGGCTTGGCGCGCGGCGGCGTTCAGGGTCGAGAGCGAGCCGATGTCTGAAACGGCCGCTCACCTCCGCCGCGAGATCGGCACGTAATCGCGATGGGTGGCGCCGGTATAGAGCTGGCGCGGGCGGCCGATCTTCTGGTGCGGGTCCTCGATCATCTCCTTCCACTGCGAAATCCAGCCGACGGTGCGGGCGACCGCGAACAGCACCGTGAACATGGTGGTCGGGAACCCCATCGCCTTGAGCGTGATGCCGGAATAGAAGTCGATGTTCGGATAGAGCTTCTTCTCGATGAAATAGTCGTCGTGCAGCGCGATCCGCTCCAGCTCCAAGGCGACGTCGAGCAGCGGATCGTCCTTTATTCCGATCTCGTTGAGCACCTCGTGGCAGGTCTTCTGCATGATCTTGGCGCGCGGGTCGTAGTGCTTGTAGACGCGGTGGCCAAAGCCCATCAGCCGGAAGCTGTCGTTCTTGTCTTTGGCGCGCCGGATGTATTCCGGGATGCGCTCGGGTTTGCCGATCTCGGCCAGCATGTTGAGCGCCGCCTCGTTGGCGCCGCCGTGCGCCGGCCCCCACAGGCAGGCGCAGCCGGCCGCGATGCAGGCGAACGGATTGGCGCCCGAGGAGCCGGCGAGCCGCACCGTCGAGGTCGACGCGTTCTGCTCGTGATCGGCGTGCAGGATGAAGATGCGGTCCATGGCGCGCGCCAGCACCGCGTTGGGCTTGTAGTCCTCGCACGGCACCGCGAAGCACATGCGCAGGAAGTTGGTGGCGTAATCGAGGTCGTTCTTCGGATAGATGAACGGCTGGCCGATCGAATATTTGTAGGCCATCCCGGCGAGCGTCGGCATCTTGGCGATCATGCGCAGCGACGCCACCATCCGTTGGTACGGGTCGGATATGTCGGTGGAGTCGTGGTAGAAGGCCGAGAGCGCGCCGACGCAGCCGGTCATCACCGCCATCGGGTGGGCGTCGCGCCGGAAGCCCTGATAGAACCGGCTCATCTGCTCGTGCACCATGGTGTGCCGCGTGACCCGGTTGTCGAAGTCGGCCTTTTGGGCTGCGGTCGGCAGCTCGCCGTAGAGCAGGAGATAGCAGGTCTCCAGGAAGTCGCCGTGCTCGGCCAGCTGCTCGATCGGATAGCCGCGATAGAGCAGAATGCCTTCGTCGCCGT
>JBEVIH010000016.1:0-28269 GCA_040510815.1 Xanthobacteraceae bacterium
AGCCAGGCGGTGATCACCGGCGCCTATTCGATCACCCAGCAGGCGATCCAACTCGGCCTGTTGCCGCGGCTCGAGATCCGTCACACCTCGGAGGAGCATTACGGCCAGATTTTCATGCCGCGGGTGAACGCGCTGCTGCTCGTCGGCGTGCTTTTCCTGGTCTTGATGTTCCGCTCATCGAGCGCGCTCGCCTCGGCTTATGGCATCGCGGTGACCGGCACCATGGTGGTCACCGGCATCATGGCGCTCGTCGTGATCTGGAAGGTCTGGCGCTGGTCGCCGCTCGCCGCCGCCGCGCTGATGGTGCCGTTCATCCTGATCGACCTGACCTTCCTCGGCGCCAACCTGCTCAAGGTGGTCGAGGGCGGCTGGGTGCCGCTGGCGCTCGGCGCTCTCCTGATGGTCGTGATGTACACTTGGCGGCGCGGCAGCCGCCTGCTGCTGGAGAAGACGCGGCGGCTGGAAACGCCGCTCCACGATCTCGTGCGCATTCTAGAGCGAAAGCCCCCGGCGCGGGTGCCGGGCACCGCGGTGTTTCTCACCAGCACCCCGGAGAGCGCGCCGACCGCGCTGCTACACAGTCTCAAGCACTACAAGGTGCTGCACGAGAAGAACGTCATTCTCACCATCGAGACCGCGGACGCGCCGCGGGTGGAACCCGAGGAGCGCGTTCGCATCGAGCCGGTGGGCGAAACGTTCTCCCGCGTGGTGCTGCGCTTCGGGTTCATGGAGAGCCCGAACGTGCCCAAGGCGCTGGCGGTCGCCCGCAAGCACGGGTTCAGCTTCGATATCATGTCGACGTCGTTCTTCCTGTCGCGGCGCTCGCTCAAGCCCGCCGTTCGGTCGGGGATGCCGCGCTGGCAGGATCGCCTGTTCATCATGCTCACGAGGTTCGCCAACGACGCCAGCGACTATTTCCAGATTCCGACCGGACGGGTGGTCGAGGTCGGCACGCAGGTGACCATTTGACGCTCGCGGCTGTGGCGATTGGCTATTTGCGGTCCGCCACTTCCACCGGTTATTGTCGCTGGCCGACAGCTGCGGCTGTGAGATTCGGCCCTGCCAGTCAATCATTGCAGCGCTTGACAGTTTCCTGATCAAGGGTTGGCCTGGATCGCTCGAGCAGCAGATGAGGCCGTCATGAACAAGCGTATCCTCGTGGTCGAGGATCAGGAGGACAACCGACAGATCCTGCGCGACCTGCTCGGCAGTGCCGGCTACGAGCTGACCGAGGCCGAGAACGGCGTCGAAGCGATCGCCGCCGTGGCGGCGCGCCGGCCGGACCTCATCCTGATGGACATTCAGCTCCCGATCCTCGATGGTTACGAGGCGACGCGCCGGATCAAATCCGATCCTGCCTTGCGCTCGATCCCGATCATCGCCGTCACCTCCTATGCCTTGAGCGGCGACGAACGAAAAGGACACGAGGCGGGCTGTGACGCCTACGTGACCAAGCCCTACAGCCCGCGCCAATTGTTGGCCAAGATACGCGAGTTCCTGCAGTAGCAGGCCGGCAGACATCAAGGGGACGAAACCATCACCGGTCGGCGACAAGCCCTGGCGATCATGCTCGCGGCGGGCTTCGGCCTCGCCGCGGTCGGCCTCGGCCACGCGCAAACCTATCCCAACCGGGTCATCAGGATCATCGCGCCCTACACGCCCGGCTCCCCGAACGACGTGATGGCGCGGCTGCTTGCGCAGCGCCTGCAGGCGAGCCTCGGCCAGCCGATCATCATCGATAACCGGCCGGGCGGCGGCACCACCATCGGCACCAAGGCGGTCGCCATCGCCAATCCCGACGGCTATACGTTGCTGTTCTCGAGCTCGAGCCTGGTGATCGATCCGGCCCTGCACGGAAAAGCGGATTACGACCCGCTCGCCGACTTCGCTCCGATCGCGAGCGTCGCCACCAACTCGTGGGTGCTGACCATCGCGCCGGAGCTGCCTGCGAGATCGGTGCCGGAATTCGTGGCCCATGCCAAGGCCCACCCGGGCAAGCTCAGCTTCGGGTTCGCGCAAGGCACCGCCTCGCAACTGGTGGGCGAGCGCTTCAAGGTGCTCAACGGGCTCGACATTGTCAGCGTGCCGTACAAGGGCGGCGCGCTCGCGGTGCCGGACATCCTCGGCGGGCGCATCCAGATGTATCTGCCGACCCCGGCCACCGGCTTGCCGCTCATTCGCGACGGCAAGCTCAGGGCGCTCGCCATCACCAGCGCCGCCCGCAGCCCGGCCTTGCCCGACGTGCCGACCATGGCCGAGGTCGGGCTCGGCGAGCTCACGCTCGATTTCTGGGCTGGAATGCTCGCGCCCGCCGGCACGCCGCCCGATGTCGTCAGCAGGCTCAATGCCGCCATCAACGAGCACTTGAAGTCTGCGGAGATGACGGCGGCCATGAGCAAGCTCGGCTTCGAGGCGAAGATCGGCTCCGCGCAGGACTTCGCCGCCTTCATCGCCGCCGAGCTTCCGCGCTGGGCGGCGATCGTGAAGTCCTCCGGCGTGAAGGGCGATTGATGGCGTTGCCGGAGCGGGTCGTCATCATCGGCGGCGGCATCGGCGGGCTCACGGCGGCGCTGGCGCTGCTGCGGCGCGGCCTCGACATCGAAGTTTACGAGCAGTCGGCCGAGCTCAAGGAGGTGGGCGCCGGAATCCAGATCAGCTCGAACGGCACCCGCGTTCTCTACGCGCTCGGGCTCGAAGAAGACCTGCGTCGTATCCAGGTTCTGCCCTCCGGCCGGGAGATCCGCCATTGGAGCACGGGCGAGACCTGGAGCTGGTTCGAGCTCGGCGTTGCCGCCGCCAACCGCTACGGCACGCCGCACCTCATGCTGCATCGCGGAGACCTGCACGGGCTGCTTGCCGACGCCGTCCGGAGCGTCAAGCCGGACGCGATCAGGCTCGGCAAACGCTGCGTCGGCGTCAGCCAATCCGACGAGCAGGTCGAGGTCCGCTTCGACACCGGCGAAGCGGCGCGCGCCGCTTTCGTGATCGGCGCCGACGGCATTCACTCGAAGATCCGCGAATACCTGTTCGGGCCCGATCGCCCCGAGTTCACCGGCTGCGTGGCATGGCGCGGCCTGGTGCCGATGGAACGTCTGCCCCCGCATCTCGCGCGGATGCTGGGCACCAATTGGCTCGGGCCCAGCGGACATGTGCTGCATTATCCGGTGCGCCGCGGCGAGCTGATGAACTACATCAGCTTCGTCGAGCGCGACGATTGGCAGATCGAATCCTGGACGGTGGCCGGCACGATCGCGGAGCTCGCCAACGACTATCGAGGCTGGCATCCCGACGTCCACGCCATCATCCGCAACATCGAGGTGCCGTTCAAATGGGCGCTCATGATCCGCGGTCCGATGGAGCGCTGGACCCGGGGACGGATCAGCTTGCTCGGCGACGCTTGTCATCCGACGCTGCCGTTTCTGGGGCAGGGCGCCGTCATGGCGATCGAGGACGCCTACGTGGTCGCCGCATGCCTGCGGAAGTACGGCAGCGACCCGTCGCTCGCCTTTGCCCGCTACGAAGCCATCCGGCGCGATCGAACCGCCATGGTCGTGCGCAAGTCGCACGAAAACAGAAAACAGGCGTTCAGCCCGGCCTTGGCCGACAAGGACGAGGTCGCGGCCTCGGTGGCCCGCGACTGGCAACAGGTGCGAGTCAGCGAGCGATTGGACTGGCTCTACGCCTACGACGCCACCGCCGCGGAGATTTGACGGCTCAGCCGTCTCGGACGCAACGAAAAATATGCCAGTGATCCAGGCAAGCTTTGGAATCCCATCCTCTTGATTTCCCGCTCGCCGCGCGCGACATGATTGGCATCGGCGGTGTGAGCCGCAACCGGAGGCGCGTAGGAGGACGGCATGGCGGACGATCCCCGAGTGCAGAACCTGACCCCGCAAGACGTGGCGCGTGGGCTCACCGAAGGCCGCATCCTGCTGGTCGATGTCCGCGAGCCGAACGAGACCGACGTCGAGCGCTATCCTGAAGCCTTCTATCTGCCGATGTCGGCGTTCGATCCGACGGCGATCCCCGATCCGCAAGGCCGCCAGGTCGTGTTCGCCTGCCGCTCGGGCAACCGCTCGGTGACCGCCTCGCTGATGGCGCAAGCAGCCGGGCTCCCCTACAACGCGCATCTTGCCGGCGGCATCAAGGCCTGGAAGGAAGTCGGACTGCCGACCGAGACGTGACCTCTGCTCACCGAAAGTTCCTGCCGGACAGCCGAAGGTTTCTATCCATGCACCGATCGATATGCCTTGTCCTGGTCGTGGCCGCCGTGGTCGCGGCCGCAAGCACGCCTGTCAGCGCGCAGCCCCGCAAGGAGCGCATCGTCAACGTCTATAACTGGACGGACTACATCGCTCCGGGCGTCTTGGAAGATTTCACCAAGGAGACCGGCATCAAGGTGCGCTATGACACCTTCGACTCCAACGACACGCTGGAGACCAAGCTGCTCGCCGGCAAGTCCGGCTACGACGTGGTGGTGCCGACCGCCTTTTTTCTCGAGCGCCAGATCAAGGCTGGCGTGTTCCAGAAGCTCGACAAGGCGAAGTTGCCGAACCTCGTCCATGTCTGGCCCGAGGTCGCCAAACGGCTCGCCACGTACGATCCCGACAATCAATACGCCGTCAACTACATGTGGGGCACGACCGGCATCGGCTTCAACGTCAAGAAGGCGCGCGAGGTGCTCGGGTCGGACGGCAAGATCGACAGCTGGGACATCGTCTTCAAGCCGGAGAACCTGGCGAAGTTCAAGGATTGCGGCGTGCATCTTCTCGATTCCGCCGACGACATCCTGACCGCTGCGTTGAAGTATCTCGGCCTCGATCCGAACACGAGCAAAGAAACGGACCTGCAGAAGGCCGCCGATCTGGTGAGCAAGATCAGGCCCTCGGTGCGAAAGTTCCATTCCTCCGAATATGTCACCGCGCTCGCCTCGGGCGAGATTTGCTTCGTGGTGGGCTTTTCCGGCGACATCAAGCAGTCGCAGAAGCGTGCGGTCGAAGCCAAAAACGGGGTCGATATCAGCTACGTGATCCCGAAGGAGGGCGCGCAACTGTGGTTCGACAATCTCGCCATCCCGCGTGACGCGCGGAACGTCGCCGAAGCCTACGAATTCATCAACTATCTGCAGAAGCCGGAGGTGGCGGCGAAGAACTCGAACTTCATCTCCTATGCCAACGGCAATCTGGCGAGCCAGAAATTTATCGACAAGGCGATCCTCGAGGACAAGACCATCTATCCGGATGAGGCGATGACCGCGCGGCTCTACACCTACCATGCCCACGACGCCAAGACGGTGCGGTTCATGAACCGGCTGTGGACCAGGATCAAGACCGGGAAGTGAGCGGCGGCGGGCGCCGGCTCAACGCCAGCGCCGGTGAACCCAGAGCCATTGTGCCGGGTGCTCGCGCACCCAGCCTTCGACCACCGACGTGATCACCTGCATGGTGCCCTCGATGTCGACCTTGCCGTCGGCGTCGCGCGCCGGCGTTATCTCCTCGGTGATGTCGAGGCGGAACCGGTCGAGCCCCGGCAGCCGCACCACGCGTACGCCGTGGATCGGACATTCGACCAGGCGGACAAGCTGGGCGATCAGCGGATTGGCCTTGCAGCGGCGGCCGAAGAAGGTGACGTCGACGCCGCGCACGAAGTGCTGGTCGACCAGCATGCCGACGTGGCCGCCTTCCTCCAGCACGCGCACGAGCCGTACCGGTGCGTCGAGCCCGGTCGGAACCAGCGTGCCCATGAGATTGACGCGCGCTTCGCGTACGGCGTCGTCGACTGCGCGGATATTCGGCCGGCGATAGAGGATGTGCAGCGGGAGCTGGTAGGCCGCCGCCACATAGGCCGTAAGCTCCCAATTGGCGAGGTGCGCGGTGAAAAGCAGTGCCGGTTTGTCGTCGAGGCGCAGCCGATGGAAGACGTCGAGGCTATGCTGGTCGTAGACGATGTCCTCCGGGCCGGGGTGAGCCGGGTCGAGGATGTGCAGACAGTCGAGGTGGGCAAACTCGGCGGCGACGCGGCCGAGATTGTCCCACACCCCTGCGAGGATCGCCTCGATCTCGGCCGCGGGCTTTTCCGGGAACGCCGCCGCGAGGTTCTCGCGCCCGAGGCGGTGCTCCTTGAGCCATGGCCCGAACGTACGGGTGATCTGGGCGCAGAAATTCGCCATCCGTCTACGGTCGAGGCGGCGCATGAGTCTGATCAGCAGCACGAACATACGCCCGGCGAGCGCGTGGGCTGCCGCCCTCAGGCGTCGGCCGATCGTCACGGGGAGACGTTGCGGCTTGCTGCTCATCCCATCCGACTGCGGCGAATATTCAAAAGGTGACGATGACCTTGCCGAACACCTGGCGGCTTTCGAGCCGCGCCAGGCCGCGGGCGAAATCGGCGAGCGCTACCTCGGTGTCGATTACCGGCAGGAGGCCATTCGCCATCTTGGCCAGACTCTCGCGGATATTGCGCATCGAGGCGCCGAAAGAGCCGATGATGCGGTATTGCTGCTGAAACAGCTGCATCAGGTTGATGGTGGCCGACGGGCCCGAGGTCGAACCGCAGGTGACGAGCCGCCCGCCGCGCTTGAGGCAAAGGAGCGAGCCGTTGAAGGTCTCGGCGCCGACATGCTCGAACACCACGTCGACCCCCTTCTTGGCGGTGATCTTGCGCACCACCCCTTCGAAGCGGTCGGTGCGGTAGTTGATCACGTGATCGGCGCCAAGGGCCGTGGCTTTGGCGGCCTTGGCGTCGTCGCCGACCGTGGTGATGACCGTTGCGCCGATCGCCTTCGCCATCTTGATCGCGGCGGTGCCGATGCCGGAGCCCCCGGCGTGCACCAGCACCGTCTCGCCGGAATCGAGCTTGGCGTTGTCG
This sequence comes from Xanthobacteraceae bacterium, assembly GCA_040510815.1. Taxonomy (GTDB): domain Bacteria; phylum Pseudomonadota; class Alphaproteobacteria; order Rhizobiales; family Xanthobacteraceae; genus VAZQ01. The sequence goes on from JBEVIH010000016.1 coordinate 6,868, forward strand.
AACAGCATGTGCTGCACGGTCGCGAAGCCAATCGGCGCGCAGGCGGCATCGCGCAAGGCGACGCCGGCGGGAACCGGAATCACCAGACGCGCCGGCATGTTGACGAGATCGCGGGCAAAGCCATCGACGTGGAAGCCCATGATGCCGCCGACGTTCTCGCACAGATTGTCGCGCCCGGCGCGGCACGCTGCGCAGGTCCCGCAGGTCAATGCGCCGTACATGACCACCGGATCGCCGGGCTTGTACGCACCTGCGTCCGGGCCGACCGCGGCGATTTCGCCGGCGGCCTCCACGCCGACCACGAGCGGAAGCTTGCGCTTGACGAAGGCCATGCCGCGATAGCCCCACAAGTCGAGGTGATTGAGCGCCACTGCCTTGATGCTGATCTGCAGCTCGCCCGACGCCGGCGCCGCGGGCGAGGGCAGGTCGACAAGCTCGAGCTTGCGGTCAGCGATCAGGGTCAGCGCCCGCATGCGTCACGCGGGCTCGCGGCTCATCACCAGCGACACGTTCTGGCCGCCGAAGCCGAAGGAATTCGACAACGCGTGCCGCATCTTGGCGTCGCGCGCCGCGTTCGGCACCACGTCGAGCGGGATCGCCGGATCGGGGACATGGTAGTTGATGGTCGGCGGCAGGCGCTGGTGTTCGAGGGTGAGCAGCGTGAACACCGTCTCGACCGCGCCGGCCGCCGACAGCGTGTGCCCGACCATCGATTTGTTCGACGAGATCGGAACCGATTTTGCACGTTCGCCGAATACCGAGGCGACGCCGAGATATTCCATCTTGTCGTTCTCGGGGGTACCGGTGCCGTGCGGGTTGATGTAGTCGATGTCGTCGGGGCTCAGCCCGGCGTCCGCGATGGCGTTGCGGATGCAGCCGATGATCGGCTTGCCGTCGGGGCTCGATCGGGTGCGGTGGAATGAATCCGCCATCTCGCCGCAGCCCGCCAAGACGCCGAGGATTTTTGCCCCGCGCGCTTTCGCGGATTCCTGGCTTTCGAGCACCAGGGCGGCGGCGCCCTCGGCCATCACGAAACCGTCGCGGTTCTTGGAGAACGGCTTGGCCGCGGCTTGCGGCGGATCGTTGGCGGTCGAGAGCGCGGAAAGGAGCGAGAAGCGGATCAAGGCTTCCGGGTTGACCGAGCCGTCGGTGCCGATGCAAAGCGCTGCGTCGGTCTCGCCGCGCCGGATCGCCTCGACGCCGAGCTGGATCGCGCTCGCCCCCGACGCGCAGGCCGTCGAGACCGAGATCGGCGAGCCCTTGGTGCCGAAGCGATCGGCGAGATGCTCGGCGACCGAGCCGAACAGGCAGCGTTCGTGAATGGCGTGAAAGCGGCCCGAAGCGCCGGCGCGCAGGAGGTCGTCATAGCCGACCGCGTCGTTGGCGCCGGAGGCAACCGCCAGCGTCTCGCGGTGCGGCCATTCGAACTCGACCGGGGCGACGGCGAGGAACAACGGACCGGGAAAGTCACCTCGACGGCCGAGGCCCGCTTCGCTGATCGCTTCCTCGGCGACCATTCCGGCCATCCGTTCGCCGAGCTCGATCGAGCAGAACGGATCGACCGGCAGGAAATCGACGGTGCCAGCGATCGTGGTCTTGAGGTGGTCGCTCGGGAAGCGCGTGATGCGCCGGATGCCGGATTCGCCGGCCGTGAGCTTGGCCCAATTGTCCGCCTTGCCGGCGCCGAGCGAGGTGACGACGCCCATACCGGTGACGACCACGACCGGCCGGCCGTTCTTGTCGCGCGAGGATGCCATCGCCTTAGTCTCCTTCAGCGCACCGCCTCGACCAGTGCCATGGCCTCGCCGCGCCAGTGGCCGACGGCGGTGACGGCGATCTGGTCGAGCGGACCTTGATACCCTTGTTCGACCCCGGAGGAGTCCGCGGGCGGGAACAACTTTTCGCGACCCAGCGCGAGCGTGGCAAGCGAAATATTCATCACGAATTGCGGCTCGAGGCTGTGGCCGAGCATGCTGCCGGTCGCGCGCACCGGCACGCCGGGCAAGCTCTTGAGCCAAGCGCGCTCCTCGGCGGTTGCCGGTTCGGCGCCGGTAGCGCCCGAGATCACGGCGATGCGCCCGAGCGCGATCCGCGGCGCCAGGCTTTGCCACATGCGCCCGAGCGCGGCCGTGATCGCGCCCGCGGGCCGGCTCGATCGCTCCGACAGCACGGCCGAGAGCCGCGCCAGCGGTTTTGCGCCGCGCGCTTCGGCGTGACCGCGTGCCTCCAGAACGAGGAATGCGCCGAGCGAGCCGAGCACCATGCCGGCGGCGCTGCCGCGCTCCCAGACCGGCCGAAACTCGCCGCGCAACAGGTGTCCGCCGAGCTCATAGAGCAGCAGCATGTCATGACGCTCGCCGTTGTATGAGCCGCCAACCAGCGCGAGCTCGCTTTGGCCCGCTCGGATCCGCGCGAGCGCAATGCGCGTCGCATCGACGCCGGCCGCCTCCTCACCCATGAAGGTCCGCGACGAGCCGGTGACCCCGTGCACGATCGAAATATTGCCGGCAAGCAGATTGGAAAGCTGCGCCAGGAACAATGTCGGCCGCAGGTCGCTCATCAGCCGTTCGTTGAGGAAGGCGTGAGGATCGGCGGCCTTCTTCCGATTGGTGAGGATGGCGGCGTCGACCGCCTCATCGCGCTCGCCGCCGGCGGCCGCGACGATCATGTCCATATGTCCGAGCAATTCGGGATTGCCCTTCACGCCGGCGTCGGCGAGCGCGAGCCCGGCCGCGTAGGTGCCGATCCGCTGCCATGCCTCCATCTGGCGCTGATCGCCCTTTTTCGGAATCTGCTTGTCGAGGTCGAGCGGCGCCAGAGGATGCACGAGGTAGGGTGCAAAGGTCTCGGCGTCCACGTTGCGGCGTTGTTCGCTCAGACCCTGCCAATGCGCGTCGGCACCTTCGCCGAGGGATGAAACGATGCCGATGCCGGTGATCCAGGTCTCGCGTGGCGCATCAGCCATGGGCGAGCCCCCCCATCGGGAACTCGAGGATGGCCGCCATCTTCTCCATGTTGGCGCGGAAATCGGGGCTCGGGAATTCGACCAGCCGGAACGTGATCTCGGCGTTGCAGGCGAGCTTGTCGCCGCATCGGATCTCCGCCTTGGCGACGGCGAAGCCCGAGCCCTGGTGCAGGAGCTTGGCCGAGAGCAAAAGCGTCTGGCCGGGCGACACGAAGGAGCGCAGCTTCGCCTCCTTGAGGGCGGCGAAGAACGGCATCCGCGTGAACTTGGTGACCCCGATCACCAGCCAACCGGCGGTCTGCGCCATGGCTTCGATCAGCAGCACGCCCGGCATCAGGGGGTAGCCGGGAAAGTGGCCCTCGAAGATGGTCGATTCGTTGGGAACGCGCGCCTCGGTACGGATGGTCTGGTCGTGAAGATCAAGCTCGACGATGCGATCGATGAGTTGGAAATACTCGAGACGCATGCCGGTCGGCGCATCAGGCGCTCTTGGCAGCGACAAGCTCGTCGATGCGGGTGCACAGATTGTTCAGCTGAAAGTACTGGTCGGTCGTCGCCTTGCCGTCGTTGACCTCCTGCGTCCACTGCTCGAGCGGCATCTTGATTCCAAATGCCTTGTCGATCGCAAACGCGATGTCGAGAAAATCCAGGCTGTCGATGCCGAGGTCGTTGATGGCGTGGCTTTCCGGCTTGATCGTCTCGCGCGGAATGTCGCAGGTCTCGGCGATGATACCGGCCACGGTCTCAAAGGTCGAGGACATCATAAATCCCTGATCGGTCGCGCGTTTCCGTGACCGCGCTGGCTTGCTTGCGATTGCGGGACGGTTTGCCCTCGGCCCGGCCCATCTTCCCGCCAAAGGTGTCGTGCCCGTATAGCGAAGAGAGGGCGCAAGTTCAATGGCGGTGCAGGCGCCGGAAAAGTTCGATTATTGAGCGCGTTAGACGCCGGTCAGGTCACCGACGGTCGTCGTCACGGCAGTGTGATCAGAGCCTCGGGGCGTGACATAATCCAGGTTCCGGGGAGGCTGAACCGGCGCCAGACCCGCCCGTCCGGCCCACGGACGGCGCAACCAAGGGAGGTTCGTTCCATGTCGGCAAGATTTGTCCTGGCCGCAGGCCTGATCGCGGCCTGCGCATACCCATCGGCGCTGGGCGCGCAGGTCATCACCCACCGTGACGTCGGGGTGCGCATGGGGCTCACAATCGCCGAGACCGCGCTCACCGAATGCGAGAAGATGGGCAACAGCGTGAGCGTCGCGGTGGTCGACCGCGCCGGCCGGCTGCGGGTCTTCCTGCAGGCGGACAAGGCGAACCCGCACAATATCGAGCTGGCGCGCCGCAAGGCCTACACGGCGCGCACATTCAACCGCAGCACCGCGGAATGGGCCAAGCGGACGACCGAAATGCCGGAGCTTGCCGCGCAACGGGAGCTTACCGACGTGATCGCCCTGCGCGGCGGCGTCCCGATCAAGGTCGGCGACGAGACGATCGGAGCGGTCGGCGTCAGCGGCGCGAGTTCGGAAGGCGACGAAAAGTGCGCGCTCGCCGGCATCGCCAAGGTGGCGGATCAGCTGCGGTGATCGGTCGCGCGGCGCGCTACAGCGAGGCTGCCTCGAATCCGTAGAGCCTCGCCGGGTTGTCGACCAGGATCTTCCTGCGGGTCGCCGCATCCGGCACCCATTTCGGCAGCTGGTTGAGCAGCAGGCCGTCGTCGTTCGGATAGGGCGGGGCGATGTCCGTGCGGGTGCGGCCGCGGCCGGGATGCGGCCAGTTGCTGCCCCAGACCACGCGGTCGGGGTTGGCGGCGACGATCGCCTGCGCGATCGGGGGCGCGTCGGGAAAATCCGGCGCCTTCTCGGAGATGCGGTAGGCCGCCGAGATTTTCACGTAGGCGCGCCCCGATTTGACCAGCTCCAGCAAGGCCTCGAAGCCGGGCTGGCTCGCTCCGAGCGCCGCCTTGGCACGGGCGAAGTGGTCGAGCACCACGGGAAACGGCAGCGCGGCGAGATGATCCTTCAGCGCCGCGACCACCGACAAATTGGTGTTGAACTGGACGTGCCAATTGCGGCCTCGGAGCTGCTCGCTGACGGCATCGAGATGACGTTTGATCGCGGTTGGATCGGATTCGCCCGCGGTCTCGAAGTTCAGCCGCACGCCTCTGATGCCGCTCGCCGCCATCTCGTCGAGCGCGGCCGCCGGGGTCGACTTGCCGATGACGGCGACGCCGCGGGCTCGCGCACCGAGCCGGCGGATGGCATCGAGGGTGCAGGAATTGTCGGTCCCGTAAACGCTCGGCTGTACGATGACGACGCGATCGAAGCGGAGCGCAGCCTGCAAGTCGCGCAAGTCCGCGACCGAGGCTTCCGGCGGCGTATAGGCCCGCTCGTTCACATACGGGTAGTGCGCCGGATCGAACACGTGCACGTGGCAATCGCAGGCGCCGCGGGGAACGTCGAAGTCGACCGCCGTGCGCACCGTCGAGGCGGCGCCGAAGGTCGGAACCGCTGGCAAGCCGAAGAGCGAAGCGCCCGCGGCGCCCACTGACGCCAGCATCGTTCGTCTCGTCAACATGATGTGTTCCTTCCCGGTTTGGCCTCGCTGCGGAGGCATCCTAGATGATCCTGCTAGATGATCCTGCTCCTTGCCCACGCGGTCACGATTTCGGTGACCATGACCACGGCGAAGATCACGACCAGCACCAGGCCGGCCTGGTCCCAATAGAGGTTGGAGAGCGCGGTATCGAGCGCCATGCCGAGTCCGCCGCCGCCCACCAGCCCCAGCACTGCCGATTCGCGCACATTGATGTCCCAGCGGAACATCGCGATCGACAGGAAAGCGGGCATCACCTGCGGCCAGTAGCCCTTGAGCAGGACGGCGAGCGGCGGGCTTCCGGCGGCGACCAGCGCCTCGATCGGGCCGGGCTTCGCCTCCTCGATCGCCTCGGAAAGGAATTTTCCGGTGAACCCGATCGAGTGCACAGCGATCGCCAGCGTGCCGGCGAGCGCGCCCGGGCCGAACACGGCGACGAAGAACAGCGCCCAGATCATGGCGTGGACCGAGCGCGTCGCCACCAGGATGAAGCGTCCGATGCTGTTGAGCACGACCGAACGGGTGATGTTGCGCGCGACCAGGAGCGCGACTAGGCTCGCCATCGCGACCGCGAGAATAGTGCCGAGCGTCGCGGTATGCAGCGTCTCGACCAGCGCCGCATGCACGACCTTCGGGTACCAGGCCCAGTCGATCGGCCACATACGGGCGAACAGGTCGACGGTCTCCCGGGGTGCGTCGTAGAGGAACTCGGGGATGATCTCGATGGTCCGCAGCGACCAGACGATGGCAATCAGAACCGCGATATAGAAGGCATGGCGTAGCGCGCGCTCGGCCGGAGTGAATCGCTGCCAACGGCGCAGCTGGGTGCCCGCGGGTCCGGCGGGGATTGCCGGGCTCATTGGAACAGCCTCCGCATCCAGCCCGAGATGATCTCGCCGACCATCACCACCGCGATGATGGCGAGCACGATGGTGAGCACGAAGTCGTAGTCGAAGCGCTGGAACGCGGTGAACAGCGTCGCGCCGATGCCGCCGCCGCCGACCAGGCCAACCAGGGCGGAGTTGCGCAGGTTGGAATCGAGCTGGTAGGCGGCAAAGCCGATGAAGCGCGGCATCACCTGCGGCAGCACGCCCATGATGACGAGTGACAGGAACGGCGAGCCGGTCGCGCGCACCGCCTCCACCTGCTTCATCGACATTTCCTCGACCGCCTCGGCGACGAGCTTCGATAGGAAGCCGAGCGACGCGACGATCAACGCCAGCATGCCGGCGAGCGCGCCGAAGCCCACCGCCTTGACGAACAGGATGGCGACGATCACCGGATGGAAGGTACGGAACAGGGCGATCAGCGCCCGCGACGCCCAGGCGAGCGGCCACGGCGAAAGGTTGCGCGCGGCGGCAAGTCCCAGCGGCAAGGCCAGCAGCACCCCGACCACGGTCGCGACGATGGCGATCTGCAGGCTCTCGATCATGCCGCCGGTGAGCAGCTCCAGCTTGTCCGGAGCGACATTCGGCGGGAACATCCGCGAGATGAAACGCGCGCCGTGGTCGAAGCCGGCGACGAAACGCGTCCAGGTGATGTCGAGGATCGAGCTGGCATAGACAACATAGCCGGCGAGCGCGAGAAGCGAAATGCGCGCCGGCCAGTTCGGCGGGAAGGCGACGCGCCGGGCAGGAGGAGGCAGCGCCGTGTCGCTCATTCGAGCCAGCCCTCGCCACCGTAGATCGCCAACAGGTGCTGCTCCTCCAGCGCCCGCGGCGGCCCGTCGAAAACGATCTCGCCCTTCGACATGCCGACGATGCGGTCGGCAAAGCGTTGCGCCAGCGCCACGTTGTGGATGTTGACGATCACCGGGATGTCGCGCTCGCCGGCGCGGCGCGCGATCAGCTCCATGATCTCGACCGAGGTCTTCGGATCGAGCGAGGAGGTCGGCTCGTCGGCGAGCACGAGGTCGGGCTCCTGCATCAGCGCGCGCGCAATCCCGACGCGCTGGCGCTGCCCGCCGGAGAGCTGATCGGCGCGCTGGGTGGCGAAATCGCCGAGCCCGACCGCGTCCAGAAGCTGGAAGGCGCGGTTCACGTCCTCGGCCGGGAACTTGCGCAGCCACGCGCGCCAGACCGGCACGTAACCGAGGCGTCCGCACAATACGTTCTCGATCACCGACAGCCGCTCGACCAGGTTGTATTCCTGAAAGACCATCCCGATCCGCCGCCGCGCGATGCGCAGCGCGCGGCCCTCGAGCCGAGCGAGGTCCTGGCCGCGGAAATGGATTTCGCCGGAGGTGGGGTCGACCAAGCGGTTGATGCAGCGGACCAGCGTCGACTTGCCGGTGCCGGAGGGGCCGATGATCGCGGTCATGCCGCGGCCTTCGACCTTGAGCGAGACGTCTTTGAGCACCGGTTGGCCGGTGCGGTATTCCTTGCGCAGGTGGCTGATCGTCAGCGCACGGTCGACGGCGTCGGGCGCCGCCGGCTTGAAAGCTGTCGAGGCATCCATGCGCCCCCCGCCTTAGGCCGAGCTTACTGCTTCGGCGCTTGCTGCTGTTGCTGCTTCTTCGCCTGCGCCTCGGCTTCGCGTCTCGCTTCCGCGTCGTAGGCCGCTTTGTTGTAAGGCGTGCCGGCGGATTCCGCGATCTCGCGCACCACCTTCCACGTTTCCCGGTAGCTGATCGGGAAGAAACGGTCGTCGCCGGTGAACTCCTTCTGCATCGACTCGGGGAAGCGGAAGGCGAAGAAGCACTCGGTCAGCTTCTTGGCCAAGTCCGGCTTGAGGTCATGCGCATGGGCGAACGACGAGGTCGGGAAGACCGGACTGCGGTAGATGATGCGGAAATCGTCGCCCTTGAGCGTTCCCCGCGCGACCATGCGATCGAACACGTCGGAGGCGACGCCCGCCATGTCGTAGTCGCCGGAGACAACACCCAGCGCCGACTTGTCATGCCCCCCGGACATCAGCGGCTTGTAGTCCTCGTTGGGCGTAAGGCCCTCCGGCGGATAGAGGACGAGCGGGGCAAGATGGCCGGAATTCGACGATGGTGACGTATGCGCGACGCGCTTGCCCTTGAGGTCGGCAAGTTTTCGATAAGGACTGTCCTTGCGCACGATCGAGATGAGATAGTAGCCGTGCGGTCCCTTCTCGGTGCCTTTCGCAGCGAACGGCACGGCGCCTGCGAGATTGACTGCAAATCCGGTCGGCCCGGTCGAGAAGCCGGCGACATGGAGGCGGCCCGAGCGCATGGCTTCGATCTCGGCCGAGTTCGATTGCACCGGATAGTAGATCACGCGCTTGCCGGTGCACTGCGCAAGGTAGTCGGTCAACGGCTTGAACACATTCTGGTAGACCGCCGGGTCCTCGACCGGCGTATAGGCGAACACCAGGGCTGAGGGGTCCTTCCATTTTTTTGGATCGGTCGGCGCGTCAGCGACGAGATCATTGTTTGCGTCGCAATAGAGCGTGTCGAGCTGGCCCCGGTTCTTGCATTCTTGGGCGGTCGCAGCCGTGGCGCCCACGAGACTCGTCGCGAGGACGGCAGCGAAAGTTCCAAGACGCCAAATCACCGATGTCATCGTCGTCCTCCCGGCGCAATCCAAGCTGTGGAGCTGAGATTTTGACCGACGATACGCGGTGAGGTGCACGCGGGCAACGGTGCGTTTCTACCGCGCGCGGTTTCGCACTTCGAAAAAATGTCTCGCGCTCCTTCGATGATTTCTCTCCTCGCGTGCTTCGGCGGGAACCGTTGCCGCTTGTCGTCGTTCAAGGGATGCGCGGGACCGGCAAGGGAGTGCGTGGTAACAAGATACGTCAGTATCGCTGCCCTATTCTTGTCGCATTGAAACAGCAAACGGCCCGGCCCCGGCCAGGGCTGGCCGCAACAGCGGTTTGTCGTGCCGCTGACAACAACAAGGAGCGTGCTTTGAAACAGAAGAAACAGCAGTTCGTTGTCGCCTTTCTCCTCGGCGCGGTTTTGTCGACTGGAGGCATTGCGATGTCGCAGGCGGACAATTCTCGTTCGGAGTCGGGGATTGCGTCGGTCTATTCCACCGAGAGCGGCTCGGGAACCGCAAGCGGTCAAAAGTTGGATCCACAGGCGCTCACCGCCGCCCATCGCACGCTGCCGTTCGGCACCAAGGTACGCGTGACCAACAAGAAGAACGGTCATTCGGTTGTCGTGACCATCAACGATCGTGGTCCGTTCGTGAGCGGACGGGTGATCGATGTGACGCCGGCCGGCGCGCGCGCGCTCGGTTTCTCCGGTCTTACTCAGGTCACGCTCAAGGTCGGCGAATAGGCTCGCTCATCTTTCCGTTCCGCGACCGCCGCACGCCGACGGCCCCAGGTCATGGACGCTCAGTCGGCTGCACGGCGATCGGGGCACAGTTGCGGCGACCGGATAGAACGCAATCCTGGTTCTTGCGCATGTCGGCGATCTTGACGGCGAGCCACGCGCCTGCCGTGGCCAGCAAGAGCGTGAAGAGGATCGCGGCGAGGTTGACCATCATGCGGTGCCGATAATCGTCATCGCGCTCGCCGCCTTCGTACTTGGCGAGATTTTCGACCGGAGGACCACTCGCCGTCGTGTCGCGCTTCGCGCGCTGCGCGGGTCCCGACGTGCCACGCGGACGAAACCGCAACACGCGATGGTCGTCGTCGCCCGGTTCGGTGGAGTTGCTGTTCACGTTCGATCAGTCCCAGACTGACTGCGCATCGTATCGGCGTTGCGGCGCCCCGATGCAAGTTCTCCCCCATCGTCGTTCGTGCGGCCGGCGCAACGGCATGCATGCTACTTGAGATAAATAATTGATAGAAATACAATCGAGAATAGAAGCGCGTTCGCCCGCCTTAGCAAAAAGTCGAGTTCAAAAAAGCGCTGCCGGCCATCAAAGTTCCTTGTCGAAAGCGTCGGGCTGAGCCAAATTTATTGGAAATTTACGGGGCAAGCAGGCAAGCAAACAGCGCCCCGGCCTTCGAGGGAAGTTGAGCCCGACGAAAAAAAGCGCCGCCGCAAAAGGCGGTGGAGGTGGCCACGCGCCAGCTCGAACGCATCCGGCTTGATTTGCCGGACGGGAGAAGACGTTTGATGGCGGAGCGGTGGTGAACGAGGGCGTGTCAGCTTGATGCATTTTTTTTCCCAGCATGATTATTCCTGGCTGGCGCAGTTCCTGTCGCTGTGGGTGCTGCCGTTCGCGCACGAGGATCTCGCGATCATCCTCGGCGGCTATATCGTGGTGAACAAGCTCATGCCGGTCGGGCTGGTCGTCGCCACCATCTATTGCGGCATGGTGGCAAGCGACTTCGCACTGTACGGAATCGGCGCGGGCGCGCGGCGCCTGCCGTGGCTCAATCGCCTCGCGGTCAACGAGCGGGTTCGCAGTTTCGGCGACCTGTTGAAGCGCAACCTGTTTGGGCTCTTCGCGTTCTGCCGCGTCGTGCCCGGCGCCGTCTTCATCGCATTCATCGCCTGCGGCTGGACGCGCGTGTCGCTCCTGCGTTTCACGGTGGCGAGCTTGGTCGTTTCGGCGCTGTACCTGCCGCTGATGCTTTATCTCGTCGTCTTCTTCGGTGATGCGCTCGATGACCATGCCGGATTTTGGACGTGGCCGTTCCTGTTGTCGGTATTGGTGGCGATCGGGTTCGTCCGCCGGCAGGTCTTCGCCTTCCAGAGCGCATCGGCTCCAGCCCGGGTTTCGATCGCTCCCGCCTGCAATGGCCATCGCGGAATGCCTACGCTCTCCGGCCTTGCTCCCAAGCTGGCATGGGCCGAGCGCATTCCGCCGTTGCTGTTTTACCTGCCGCTTGCATTGAGCTGGCTCGCCTTCGGCTTGCGACATCGCTCGTTGACCTTGCCGAGCGCCGCCAATCCACGGGTTCCAACCGGCGGCATGTGGGGAGAATCCAAGAGCGACTACCTGTTCGACGTGGCGGCAAGCGAACGGCGGTGGATCGCGGATTTCATCGTCATGCGCCGCAGCGGCGGGCTGCAGACCGTTTACGCCGACCTCGAGCGGGCGCGCGCGGCGCTCAACGCGGCCGGCGTCGACTTTCCGCTGGTCGCCAAGCCCGACATCGGCTGCCAGGGCTACGGTGTACGCCGGATCGACGATCCGCGGGCGCTACGGGACTATCTCCGTGACTTCCCGAGCGGCGCGAAGCTGATCCTGCAGCGCTTCGTGCCCCATGCCGGCGAAGCCGTCCTGCTCTATGCGCGGTTGCCCGGGGCCCGGAGCGGCCGCATTCTGTCGCTTGCGTTCCGCTACTATCCTCACGTCATCGGCGACGGGCGCGCCCGCGTGCGCGACCTGATCCGCAAGGATGCGCGCGCGCAGCGCAAGGCCCGTCTGTATCTCGGGTACGACACGAGCCATCAGGCACTCGCCCAGTGCGATCTCGACCGTGTTCCGGCCGCCGGCGAGGTGGTTCAGATCGCATTGATCGGCAGTGCGCGCGCCGGCAGCCTCCACCGCGACGCGCGCCGCTTCATCACGCCGCAACTCGAAGCGCGACTCGATGCCATCGCCCGCAGCATGAACGAGTTTCACTACGGCCGCTTCGACCTACGTTTTGCCTCGGCCGAAGAACTCGCGCAGGGAGAGAATTTCTCGATCGTCGAGATCAGCGGGATCGGGGGCGGGGCGGCCGACGCGCGGGATCCACAGCTTCCGGTCGCCGAGGTTTATCATCGTTTCCTCGATCAACAGCGCATTTTGTTCATGATCGGGGAGAGGAACCGCGCGCGCGGATTTGAGCCGATGGGCTGCGCCGATTTCGTCAAATATCTGGTGCGGCGCACGAAACTCATCCGCCGCTATCCGGCCTCAGCGTGAGCAGCTGACTCGCTGGTGGACTCTCCGCCTCCGCAGCCCTACATAGACCGCCATGCGCGGGAACCCTGGCCGCCGTTTCACCATGCTCGCCGCCGTTGCCGCGGCGGCGCTCAACGCGTTTGTGATCGAAGCAGCGGCCGCCGACTTCACCGTCGGCAACATCCAGATCGGCAATCCGTGGACCCGCGCCACGCCCAAGGGCGCGGACGTGGCCGGCGGCTACATGCAGATCACCAACAAAGGCTCGGTCCCCGACAGCCTCATCGGCGGTTCGTCCGCCGCGGCGGATCGCTTCGAGGTCCACGAGATGTCGATGGTCGACGGCGTGATGAAGATGCGTCCACTCGCCAAAGGCCTCGAGGTCAAGCCTGGCGAGACCGTCGAGCTCAAGCCCGGATCGTTCCACATCATGCTGATGGGGCTCAAGCAGCAGCTCGAGAAGGGCCGCAAGGTCAGGGGCACGCTCATTTTCGAGAAGGCCGGCAAGGTCGACATCGAATACACCGTGGAGGCGCTCGGTGCCGGGTCGTCGGCGCCGAGCGGGCACGGTCACGGCCGTTGACCCGTTTGGTCATTGCGGCCGGCGTGTCGTCCACACGATGACAGCAATCCCGACGAATCCGAAAGCAGCGAGCGGCAGGCCGATGTACCAGCGCTCACGCTCGCGCGCGCGGGCGTGCAGGTAGTTCACCACAAAGCGCTCGCCGCGGCCCATCTCGGTCAGCGTCTGCTGCACCGAACCGATGCGGCGCACCTCGTCGGCGGTGAGCTCGCCGCCTTGCCAGCGCGATCGCCGCTCGAGGTCATAGAGCCGGTCGACCTCGGCCTTGTGACGGCGCTCGACCGCGGCGGCGTCGAGATAGTCCGCCCGCTCGCGGACAGTCAGGAAACGCTCGGGGCCGCCGGTTGCCATTTCGATGGCCGAGAGCACGGGGTGGTCGGCGGCAGGGGCCACGACCACCCATAGCCCGGAGATGCCGAGCAGCGTGCAAACGATCAGGCCGCTTGCGCGCAGTCCACGCCGCCGATTGTGACGAAGTTGCTCGGCCGGGGCGGTGATGAAGGCGCGCGCGCCGCCGGCGATCACCAGGGCGGCCGCAAAGGCAACGACGGTGACCGCACCGGTCGGTGCATCGATGACGAAGGATCCGAATACCCCGGCGGCGCTGGCGGCGACACCCGCGGCCCAGCCGATCAGCAGCGCCACCCCGATATGCGACGAGAACAAGGTCCCGATCAGCGCCGGCACGATGAGGAAGCAGAACACCAGCAAGACGCCGGCGACACCGACCGAGGATGTCACGACCACGCCGAAGGAGAGGTAGAAGACGAGGTCCCAGAAGATGGTTTTCCGGTCCGGCGTCGTCGCGCCGGTATTGTCGGACGCCGCCAGCAGCGGCCGACGCACCAACCAATGCAGGACGCCGATGGCGGCGTAAAGCATGCTGAATTTCAGTACCTCGTCCGCGGTGACGGACAGCAGGCTGCCCACCAGCATTTTCTTGACGTGCTCGGCGCCCTGCGGCGAGCGATCGACCACGAGCATGGTGGCGGCGGTGGCGGCGACATAAAGGACGCCGATGAAGGCTTCCTGCCGCACGCTGCGGGCGAGTCCGCGGCTTGCAGTCAGCAACAATGCTCCGACCGCCGTGAACAGCAGCGTATAGGCATAGCCGCCGGTGCTCTGAACCGCGTGCCCGGCGACCACGGCCACCGTCGCACCGAGAGCGGACACCTGCGCCAGCGCAAGATCGGCAAACACGACGTTTCGTCGCAGCACCTGCAGGCCAAGCCAGGTGTGAATGCCGGTGAAGATCACAGCGGCGGCGAGCGGCAGCGCCGCAAATGCGAGGACATCCTCCAGCATGCGTTGCTCAGTTCGATGCGGCCGACAGCGCGCGCGCCAGCGCGCCAACATTATAGTCGAAGAGGGCGAGGTAGTGGGTGGCGTCCGGCATGCTGCCGACCGAGGGCGCAAGCTTGAGCACGACCGCACCGGTCCGGCGGGCAAGCAGTTGGGACGCCTCCTCGGGTTCGAACGGCTCGTGCAGGATGACGCGCACCTTCTGCTCGCGGATCAACGCAGCGAGCTTGGCGAGGCGCGCCGGGCTCGGGCTCACGCCCTCCTTGACCTCGATCACGTCGACGATGTCGAGGCGAAAGCGTCGCGCGAAATAGGGCCAGGTGTTGTGATAGGCGATCAGGCGCGCGGCGCGGTGCGGAGCAAGCAACTGCTCCCACTCGTTCCGCCGTGCCTTGACCCGATCGAGAAACTCATCGCGATTGGCGATGATCTTTTCCGTCAATTCCGGCGCGACGCGGATCACCGCTTCGGCAATTCCGCCGGTCATGACCTCGGCGTTGGCGGGATCGAGCCAGTAGTGCGGATTGGCGAGGCCGTGGGCGTGGCCATCCCGTCCGGTCGCATCCAGGCTACGGCCCTTGACCTCGATCAGCGGAATGCCGACCGAGGCGTCGACGTAGCCCGGGCCGCCCCGATTGACGGCCGTATCCCCGTGCTTTTGCAGCAGCTTGTCGAGCCAGTGATCGTAGCCGAGGCCGACCCGTGCGACCACCGAAGCGCCTTTGAGCTTTGCGAGGTCTGATGGCCGCGGCTGGAAGGCTTCCGGATCGGCCGCCGGCGGGATGATGGATTCGACCTGCGCGAGGTCGCCGGTCACCGCCCGCGCGAGGCTCGCGAGGTCGCTGGTCGTGGCGACCAGCCGCACGCCTTGCGCGGCGGCGGTCTGCGCGGCGCACAAGGCGCCCAGGATGGCCAAAGAGACGGCCAAGGAAATGAACAGGGCGCGCAGCCCGAATGGGCTGCGCGCCCCGCCTAGGCTTCGCATGATCCGGCCGTCACCGCTTGGCGACAAAGATGCTCTTGGGGATCACGCAGTGCACGTTCTTCTCGGTATCCGAGATCGCGCCGACCCGGCAGTCCATCGCCACGCTGGCAAGGCCATAGGCGTCGAGGCGCGCGATCTTCTTCTCACTTTCGAGCCATTTGATCATGCCCATCGAGGCGGCATCCATGGCCTTGTTCAAGTCGGCGTCCTTGGCGTGCGACACGAAGTATCTCGGCGTTTCCTTGGTCGGGCGCTCCATGTCCTCGCGCGCCGACACGTTCTTGGAATTGAGGCAGTGAATGCCCTTCTTGACGTTGACGACCTGCGATACGCGGCAATCCGAGACGGTCGTCATCAGCTTGGCCGCCTGATCGGACGGAACGTTGCGCTGCTCGGTCAGGAACTTGATGGTCTGCGCCTTGGCCTGGTCCCAGGCCTTGTTGAGATCTTGGTCGAAACCCATGGTGATCCAGGATGTTTTGGTTTCGATGCGGGGAAAATCGAGTGGCTTGTCCTTGACCACCTCGATGGTCAGATTCATCTCGCGGTACGCGGTTTCCACCGCGGTCAGATTGACTTCGCCGTTGCCCTGCGCAGCATGCGAATCTCCAGTCCACAGCAGCGCGCCGCGCACATGCACGGGCACGTAGAGCGTCGTGCCCTCGGTAAAATCGCGAATGTCCATATTGCCGGCATATTCTCCCGGCGGCACCGTGCTGTACCGGCCCGGCTCCTTGCGTGCGACCGCCGTCGTCCCCGGGAAGGGCCTTAGCGGAATGACGACGCCGGGCAGGAACTCGGTGACCTTCTTGTCCCAGTCGAGATACAGGTACTTCACTTGGCCGTCTTGATATTCCTTCGGGAACTGGCCGAACATGCCGGGCACGTTGAAGTTGGTCGCATAGGCGCGCGGCACGATCTTGTTGATCGTCACCTTGAGGACGTCGCCGGGCTCGGCGCCTTCCACGAAGATCGGCCCGGTCACGGTGTGCGGCCCGCGCCCGGGATGATCGGTGCGCAGCTTCTTGATCTGATCGATGGTGGTGCCGGGAATGACCTGGTTGTGGCTGTGCATCATGGTTTCGAGCACCACGGTGTCGCCGGCATTGATGCGCAGCACCGGCGGCTGCGCGTTGTCGAACCAGCCCCATTGGGTGGTTTCCAGCGTCGCCGGCAGCAGGTGCATTTTCTTGCCGTTCGGCAGTGGGATCGCCCGCAGGTTCGGGTCAGCCGGTCCGGTCGGCGGAACTGCCTCGGTCGGCGGCGTGTAAGGCGCGGGCTGCTGCTGCGCGGCGACCATGGTCGCGCCAATGAGCCACGATCCGCCGGCGATCACGCCGGCAGCTGCCAATACCGTGAAACTTCGAGATTCCATGGGGTCGCCCCTCTGCCAAGTCTAGAAATGCCATTCGCACAGTAACACAGGGCAAACCATGTGCCATTCGGGGGTCGGTGAGACCTGGAGCCATCTTTCAGCGCCCAGGTCGACGCGGCAGCCTGGCGGACGCGCGCTATCGACGAGGTGCCGGGGTGCCCGAATTGGCGCGTCTGCCACGGCCCGGGGCACTGGTAAATAATTACCTAAAATTTACCCCTCAACACGAATGCTTAAGACTGTCCGGCCTATAAAACGTTGGCCACATACGCGTTAGAGGCCCTGAATGGCATCCCACGACCCGGGGCAAGAGCCGCGGCGCTGGTCCGGTCCGATCGAAAAGCTCGGCGAGGACGAGCGCCGAACGCTCGTCAATTCGATGACCTCGGAGCCCCGCCCGCGCATCGAGATCGATGAGGCGCTGCACCAGGGCTGGTTCGAGATGTGGTACCAGCCCAAGATCGACCTCAAGCGCAAATGCCTGGCCGGCGCCGAGGCGCTGGCGCGCATCCGGCACCCGAAATACGGCGTGCTGCTTCCCGGCACCTTCCTGCCCGGCAGCGCCGACGGCAGCATCGCCCGCCTCACCGAGCAAGCGCTCATCGCCACGCTCACCAACTGGTCGATGTTTGAGGAGGCCGGCTTCAACCTGCACCTCGCCATCAACGTGCCGGTGGGCGTGCTGCTCAAGCTGCCGATCCCGGAACTGGTGGACCGTCACCGGCCGAAGTCCGAGCGCTGGCCCGGCATCATCCTCGAAGTGACCGAGGACCAGATCGTGCGCGACATGAAGCTCGCGCAGGAGATCGCCGCCAAGCTGCGCGTGAGCGGAATCCAGATCGCGATCGACGATTTCGGCGCGGGCTACTCCTCGTTCTCCAGCCTGCGCGAGCTGCCGTTCGTCGAGCTCAAGCTCGACAGCAGCTTCGTGAAGAACTGCGCCACCGACGCCACCAACGCCGCGATCTGCCAGACCGCGGTCGACCTCGCCCACCGCTTTGGCAGCGCCGCGGTCGCCGAGGGCATCGAGAATGCCGCCGACCTGCAGGCGCTGCTGGTGATGGGCTGCGACTTCGGCCAGGGCGTGCTGATCGCCCCGCCGATGCCGCAGGAACGCTTCCTCGACCTGCTGCGCCAGCGCGCGAGCAAGCCGCGGCCGCAGGCGTCCGCGCCCGAGCAGGCCGCGCCCGTTGCCGCCAGCTCGATCGGCCAAGTCGCGTAGGGGAAGAGGGGATTTCCCCTATTTCTCCGCAAACGGGAGCGGCTCGCTCGCCGGCGGCGCCATGCGGAACACGTTGAGCACCATCGAGATCAGCACGTAATAGCCGAGAATGCCGACCAGCTCGACGGTGGCGCAATCGCCGAGGATCGCATTGATCCGCTTGTAGTTCCTGTCGCTCACGCGCCGGGTCTTGTAGAGCTCCTGGATGAAATCATAGATCGCGCGCTCGTCCTTGGCGGCGGATTTCGGCACCCGCCCCGCATGCAGGTCGCGGATGGTCGCCGGCTTGACGCCGGCGCGCTCGGCCTGGGGAACGTGGGCATACCATTCGTATTGCGCCCGCCACAGCTTCGCCGTGACCAAAATGGCGAATTCCGACAGGCGAGGGGACACCGCCGTATTGAAGCGGCAGTACCCGCCGAGCTTCTGCGCGAGCTCGCCGAATGCAGGCGCGTGCAGGAAGACCGCGAATGGTCCGCGGATGTTGGTCGAGCTGCCGCGCGGGCCCGAACGGATCGAGTCGAGCAGCGCGTGCTGCTCGGACGTCAGCTTCTCCTCGCTAAGGATGGGAACACGGGGCGGCGGCATCTTCTTTGCGGGCTTTTTGGCGGGCATTGGGCTTCCTTTTTTTGCGGTGGCTTGTTCCGGCAGAGGTCGTATACGTACACTCTAATTCAGTGCGAGTGGAGCGGCTAAGGGCGCCCCCGCTCGCAGCATGCAAAGGCCGATCCGTGGACGCCAAAGCGACGCCGCCCCCGCTCTGTTTCGTGCTGATGCCGTTCGGGCGCAAGACCGATGCGACCGGCCGGACGACCGATTTTGACGCCGTCTACCAACAGATCATCGCGCCGGCGGTGCAGGAAGCCGGGCTCGATCCGATCCGGGCCGACGAGGAGAAGGTCGGGGGCGCCATCCACAAGCCGATGTTCGAGCGGCTCATGCTCTGCGATTACGCCGTCGCCGACATCACCGGCGCCAATCCCAACGTCTACTACGAGCTCGGCATCCGGCACGCGATGCGGCCGCGCAGCACCGTCATCCTGTTTGCGGAAGGGACCACGCTGCCGTTCGACATTGCGCTCCTGCGCGGCGTTCCCTACCGCACCGGCGAGAATGGCGCTCCGGCCGACCCGAAATCGTGCGCGGCCAAGGTTGCCCAGCAGCTGGGCGCCGCCCGCCAAAATCCGCACGATGACAGCCCGTTGTTCCAGCTGCTGGAATACATGCCGCGCTTCGAGGTCGATCACAGCAAGACCGACGTCTTTCGTGACCGGTTCGACTATTCGAAAAAGTACAAGGACAAGCTCGCCGTCGCCCGCGAGGGGGGTGAGCGGGCGGTCAAGGAGGTCATGGCCGAGCCGGCGCTTGCCAACCTGCACGAGGTCGAAGCCGGCGTCGTCGTCGATCTTTTTCTCTCGTTGCGCGACGTGAAGTCCTACGCCGCCATGATCGAGCTCTTCAGCCGGATGCCGCCGCCGCTGCAGCGCGCGCGCATCATGCGCGAGCAATACGCCTTCGCGCTCAATCGCGAGGGGCGATCGCAGGAGGCGGAAGCGGTCCTCAAGGAGGTGCTGCAGGAGTTCGGCCCGTCGAGCGAGACCAATGGGCTCCTCGGCCGCGTCTACAAGGACCGCTGGGAGAGCGCCAAGCTTGCGGGCAAGATCGAGGCGCGTGCGCTCCTGCGCAACGCGATCGATACTTATCTTGCTGGGTTCCAGGCGGACTGGCGCGATGCCTATCCGGGCGTCAACGCCGTGACGCTGATGGAGATGCAGGACAAGCCCGATCCCCGGCAGGCCGAGATCCTGCCGGTGGTGCGCTACGCGGCCCTGCAGAAGGCGCGGCGGAGCGTGGACTATTGGGACCATGCGACGCTGTTGGAGCTCGCCGTCATCGGACGCGACGCCGCCGACGCGGAGGAAAGGCTGCCTGACGTCCTGGCGAGCGTTCCGCGGAGGGCGCCCTGGCAGCTGGAAACGACCGAGCGGCAACTGCGGCTGATCCGCGAATTGCGCGAGAAGCGCAGCGAGGACGCGGCGTGGATCAAGGGCTTGGAGGACGCGCTGCGCGAGAAGCGGACGGAGCTGGAGGCGGCGCAGAAGCCGTCGTGACGTTGGCCGCCGTTTGCCTGAATCCGTCGGTCCCGTTCTCGCCACGGCCGGGCCAGCTTCAATGGATCGCCGCCCTTAGGCCACCGTTCTGTACGTGGGTCTCCGGCCGCCGCATGAGCAACAGAAGCAATGCGGTCGGCAGGCAGACGAAAAGCATGAGCTTGAAGTCGTTGGCATAGGCGATGATCGACGCCTGCCGGGTGACCTCCGCATTGAGCGCGGCAAGCCCTTGGGACGTGGCCGTGTTCCACATCAAGTAGGCGCCGCCGGTCTGCAGCATGCGGTTGAACGGCGTGACGCTCTCGGCGATCTGCGCGTGCATGATCTGGGTATTGTGCACAAGCAGGAACGACGTGATGGAGATCCCGATGGCGCTGCCGACGTTGCGAACCAGGCTGAACAGCGCGGTGCCGTCGGTCCGCAGCTCCGCCGGCAGGGAGGCGAAGGCGACGACCTGCAGCGGTGTGAACACCAAGCCGAGGCCGGCGCCCTGGACGATCGAAGCGGCGGACATCCGCCACGCGTCGATGTCCGGCGTCCAGCCCGTCATTTCCCACATCGATGCCGCGAGCAGCAGGATGCCGGCGAGCATCAGCAGCCGCGGGTCGACTCGGTTGCTCAGCCGCCCGGCGAGCAACATCGCCACCATGGTCCCGGCCCCGCGCGGCGCCATCAGCAGGCCGGCCTCCGACACGGAGTAGCCGGCGAGGTTCTGCAGGTAGGGCGCAAGCAACGCTGAGCTTGCCAGCAGGACCATGCCGACCGCGAACATCATCAGCAGTCCGCTGACGAAATTCATGTCACGGAACATGCGTGGAGCGATGAACGGCTTTTTCGCCGTGAACAGGTGGACGAGGAACAGGTAGCAACCGAGCCCGCACAAGACCGCATAGACGACGATCTCGGTCGAGCCGAACCAGTCCTTTTGCTCGCCGCGGTCGAGCATGAGCTGCAGCGCGCCGAGGCCGACGCTGAGCGCGGCGAATCCGGTCCAGTCGAATTGCAGGCGCGCGTCGCGATCGGTGTCCTTCAGAAACAGCCAGATGCCGGCGAAGGCGAGGATGCCGAACGGCAGATTGATGTAGAACACCCAGCGCCACTCGTAGACGTCGGTCAGATAGCCGCCCAGGGTCGGACCGAGAATCGGCCCCAGCATCACGCCCATGCCCCACATCGCCATCGCCGATCCGCGCTGCTCGGCGGGATAGAGATCGAGCATGGTCGCCTGCGACAGCGGCACCAGGGCGGCGCCGAACACGCCCTGCAGCAGCCGGAACACCACCATTTGCGAGAGCGACTGGGCGACGCCGCACAGCATCGAGGCGACGGTGAAGCCGGCGAGAGAGATCAGGAAGAAGGTCTTGCGCCCGAAGCGCGCCGACAGCCAGCCCACCGGCGCGGTCATGATGGCGGCCGCCACGATGTAGGAGGTCAGGACCCAGGTGATCTGGTCCGAGGTGGCCGACAACGTGCCCTGCATGTAGGGGAGCGCCACGTTGGCGATCGTGC
>JBEVIH010000017.1:0-25781 GCA_040510815.1 Xanthobacteraceae bacterium
GGCATCACCGACGAGGACGAGTTCGACGCGTTCCGCAAGACCATCACCTGGGAAGGCCACGCCGACAAGATCCGCGTCCCCTACCTCGTCGTCGCCGGCGAGTGCGAGGAGCTCAGCCCGATCGAGCATTCCGAGCGGCTGGTGAAGACGGTCAAGGGCCCGAAGCAGATGGTGGTCTATCAGGAATCGCGGCATTCGGTCGGCAACGTGCCGGCCGCCAATCTCGGGCCGTTCCCGCCGATCCTGGTGGCCGACTGGCTGGCGGATCGCCTCGCCGGCAAGCCGTTTCCGAGCGAGCACTGGTTCGTGCGCTCGAGCGGCCAGATCGACAAGGTGCCGTATTAGCACTGCTGCCGGTCGACTTGGGCCACCAACTCGGCTGTCATCATCCGCGTAGGGGATGATCCAGCAATTACACGTCATTGCAGCATGGCAATGGCGCGACTACTGGATGCCCGCTTGGGCGGGTGTGACGACGGAAAGGCCGCACGCGCCGCCGCGGCTACGCGATCACGTTCGCGTTCTTCAAAAAGCCCCACACGTCGACCACCGGCTTGCCGCCGAAGTCGAGCTCGCGATAGATCGAATGCGGCGCGCACAGGATCAGCAGATCGCTGCGCTCGATCACCTCGTCGAGCGGCCGCAGGTCGGGGTCGATGGTGACGAACGGATCGGTGGTGAGCACCGCGTGGGCGTGGCTCGCCAGCGCCTTCTTGAACTTGTAGCTCAATGACGCGCGGGTATCGTCGATCTCGGCCTTGAACGCCATGCCGAGGAGACCCACGGTCATCGGCGCGAGATCGTAGCGGCGCCTGAGATCGTCGACGACGTGCAGCACCAGCCCCTCGTTCACCAGCATGGCGGCGTTGCCGAGGCTGAACTGGTTCTGCGCGAAGGCGGCAAGCTGCATGGTGTCCTTGAACAGGCACGGGCCGGCCGCCAGGCCCGGCGTCGGGATGTTGTGCGCGCGCGGGTAGTTGCGCTTCATCGCGTCCAGGATCCGCCGATAGTCGAGACCGGCCGATTTGGCGATCAGATAGAACTGGTTGGCGGTCGCGAATTCGATGTAGCGATAGGCGTTGTTGAACAGCTTGGCGAATTCCGCCTCGCGCGGCGTCACCATCACGAGCTCGGAGGCGATGGCGGAAAACAGCTTGGCGGCTTCCGCCTCGGCCGCCGGGGTCGTGCCGCTGATGATTTGCGGCGTCTCCTTCAGTTCCCTGATGCCATGACCCTGGATCATCCGTTCGGGACAGAAGGCGACCTTGAGGTTGCGGCCCTGGCGCCTGAGATAGCCGTCGAGCCAATCGGTGGTCCCGGGAAACACCGTCGAGCGCAGCACCAAGAGCTGGCCGTCGACGAGATGCGGCAGCAATGCGTCGATGCAACGCTGGACCACCTCGCGGATGGGATTGAGGAACTCGTCGATCGGCGTGCCGATGGTGATGATCACCGGACCGGGCGCGGAGATGTCGGCCGGCGTGCTCGTGAACCGGAGCCGGTCCTGCCGCAGCGCCTTGGCGAGAAGCTCCTCGCCGCCATACTCGATGAAGGGCAGGCGCCCGTCTTTCAGCGTCTCGAGCACCTCGCAATTGAGGTCATGGACGTTGACCCGGTATCCGGCGTCGGCAAACGCCAGCACCAGCGGGATGCCGACATGGCCGCCGCCGCCGACGATCGTGAGGTCGGCCGCCGCGACCGGCGCAGCGGTCACCGCGGTGGCTTGGGGACCGGCAAAATTCAACTGACAACTCCGATGGTTAGCATGGGCGCCTGGTGACCGCAGGGGGGCCTCGGGCCGACTGATCCCGCACCTTAGAGCGCGCTGCGCAAAGTGGAAACCGGTTTTGGGAACGTAATCAAGCCTGCGCCGATGGCGTTGCGCGTCGACCGTTCGCGCCACACTCCTACACGGCCGCCCGACCCGAACGGCCGAACATGGACGCGGGCTGCGGCAGGCTGGTCACCTCGTCCCAGCTTGGGCACACCCGCGCGTCGAACGGCAGGTTCCACCCCGAATAGTTCGTGGCGTCGACGACTTGCACCGGAAGAATGATCTCGCGCGGAACGGCTTCGCCTCGCAAGTGCCGGACGGCAGCCTCGGTCGCGATACTGCTCATCGTCATGGCGTCGAAGTTCGCGGTGGCCAGCATCCGTCCGGCTTCGATCGCCGCAATCGCCTCGGGAATTGCGTTCACGCCGACCACCAGCATCTCGCGATGACGCGCGACCGACCCGAGCACGTCCAACACGCCCAGTGCCATGTGATCGTTGGCGCACAGTACCGCGTCCACGCTCGGCAGCCGATCGATCGTGTCCGCAAAGGCGGCGCGAGCGACGTCGCGCTGGTAATCGCCACGCAGCGACAATCGGACCCTGATGTCAGGATAGTCCGCAAGCGCCTCATGAAACCCGTTGAGCCGCTCGCGGCTGGTCGCGGATGCAGGCGTCCCTTCGATGATGACGATCTCCCCGCGCCCGGAAAGCTTCGAGAAAAGATGACGGCAATGCTCATCGCCAAGGCGTGATCATCCGAGCCGACGAAGCACACGCGTTGGCCGACCGTCGTGCGGGTAATGAAGTTGAACAGTGGAATGCGCGCGGCGTCGAAGCCGAGAATTGCATCGTTCACCGCGGTTTCATGCACCGGCACGAACACGACCGCGTCGGGCCGCTCCGTAATCGCGCGTTCAATGAGCGCGATCTGCTCGCGCACATCGTCCGGCTGCTCCGGCACATAATGCGACGTAGCAGCGCCGAGCAGTGTTGCGGCCCGGTCGGCTCCGAGCCGAGCCGCCTGATACGCCGGATTGGTGCGATTCTTGGTGAAGACGGCGATTCGCGGTGACATTTCCAACGTCCGTCGGCGCATGTTCCGGAAAAGTCGCAATGCGTGCCGGTCGCCCCGACTGGTTCATTTCCTGAGGCCGGCGCCCGTGACGACCGCCGTCCATCGCTTGGTCTCCTCATCGATGTGACGGCGGAACTCTTCCGGCGTACCGCCGATGCGTGCGACCGACTGCGCCTGCAGGGCTTTCCCGACCTCGTCCGATTTGAGCGCCTCGTTGGCGGCGCGCGCGAGCTTATCGATGATCGGCTGCGGCGTGCCGACCGGCGCGACCAGCCCGAACCACAGCACCGATTCGAAGCCCGGTATCCCGGCCTCGATCATGGTGGGAAGATCGGGAATGATCAGGCTGCGCTTAGCGTCGGTGACGGCGAGCGCGACCAGCTTGCCCGCGCGCACGTGCTGCATCACGGTCGAGGCCGGTGAGAAATAGCCGTGGATTCGGCCGGCGAGCAGATCGGTCACGACCTGCGGGCTGCCGGTATAGGGCACGTGAGTGATCTTCACGTCCGCCAGCGACTTGAACAGCTCCAGGGCGAGATGCGTGGAGCTCGCCACGCCGGAGGAGCCGAACGAGATCGACTCAGGCTTGGCCTTGGCGAGCGCGACCAGGTCCTTGACGCTTTTTACGTGGCTCTCGGGATTCACCACAAGCACGGTCGGCGTCGAGGTGAGCAGCGTGATCGGGATGAAATCCTTGACGAAATCGAAAGTGAGATTCGGATTCATCGCCGCGTTGATGACATTGGCGGCGGAGCCGATATACAGCGTGTAGCCGTCCTTCGCGGCGCGCGCGACCGCAGCCGCCGCGAGACTCGATGCCGCGCCGGGCCGATTCTCGACCACGAACTGCTGCCCGAGGATCTGGCCGATCTTGGCGCCGACCACGCGGGCGGAGATGTCGGCGGTGGTGCCCGCCGGAAACCCGCTGACGATGTGCACGGGCGCCGTCGGATAATCCTGCGCCCGCGCCGGGGCAACGCCGACCCATGCCAATATTACGGCGGCGACGACTTGGGAGATTCCTCTCATGGCTTCCTCTCTTGGCTAGGCAAACGCCCGCTCCCGGCGTTCACAAGACGCGCGGAGCGGGCAGCGGCGTGACCAGCATGCCGCGATAGCCTTTCGTCCTGAGCTTGGGCGCGAGCTCGTCGGCGATGTGCCAGGAAAACACGATCGCGCAATCCGGCTGGTCGCTGAACAGCCGGCTTTCCTCGACCACCGGGATGCGCGTGCCCGGCATGCACTTGCCGATCTTGAGCGAGCCCGCGATCTCGCACACGTAGTCGATGATCGCCTCGTCGAAGCCGAGATAGTTCACCAAGGTCGAGGCGCGCGAGGGCGCGCTGATGCCGCAGATGCGCGCTCCCTTCTCTTTCAGGTCGCGGATCATCGCCAGCAGCCGCAGCTTCGACAGCAAGACGTCGTCGCGGAAAGCTCGCAGGCGCTCGCGCATCGCTTCGCCGCGCGGTTCGGCGGCGAGCATCCTGCCCACGCTGTCGCTCACCGGCCGGACGCCGCGTCGCGCGGCGTAGACGCGGATCGACCCGCCGTGGCTCGGGATCGGCCGCGCGTGGAACACTTCGAGGCCGTGCATCTCGAGCAGATGCGCGAGGCTGCCGACCGAATAGTAGCGCAGGTGCTCGTGATAGATGGTGTCGTACTGCAGCTTTTCGAGCAACCCAATCAGGTAATGCGATTCGGAAATGAACACGCCGTCGGGGCCGAGCAGGTCGAGGATACCCTCGACGATCGCGTGTACGTCCTCGATATGGGCAAAGCAGTTCGCCGCGGTGACGACGCGCGCGGCCCCATGCTCGCGCTTGACCTCGGCCGCGGTCGTCGGCGTGAAGTAGCGCATCAGCGTCGGGATGCCGCGGCGATTGGCGATCTTGCCCACCTCGGTCGGCTCGATGCCGAGCACGCGGTGACCGCCGTCCTGGAAATTCGACAACAGCGTGCCGTCGTTCGAGCCGATGTCGATGACAAGGTCATTGGCCCCGAGCCCGAGCATCGCCGAAGCCTCGAAATAGAGATCGGCGAAATTGTCCCGCAGGACCTTGGTGGTGCCGCTCGTGTACGGATATTCCGGAGGAAAGATGATGCTCGGATCGACCGCCAGGCCGAGCTGCACCAGGTCGCATTTCGCGCAGTGGAGCAGATTGGTCGGAAACCACGGCTGCTGGCGCGGCACCTCGCCGATCGACACCATCTGGTTGACCGGCGGCATGTAGCCGAGCGACAGCACAGTCTCGAGCGGCGCATGCCCGCAGACCTGACAGCACTCGATCGGAACGCTTGCGCCGGTGCCGGCGGCCCGCGCGACTTTCTCGGGAAACAACGCCATCTCCTTTGGGCTGATCAGGCCAACGGCGCCAGGTGTTCGTGCTCCCAGTACCACTGGATCGTCGGCGGCAAGCCGTTATCGAGGGTGACGCGGGGTCTATAGCCGAGCGCGGACAATTTCGAAATATCGGGGCAGCGGCGCGGCGTGCTGCCGCGCGGCGAGGCGGATGGACGCAACGCGACCTCCCGTCCCGCGATCCTGGCCATCCGGCGGGCGAGCTCGGCGATGGCGATCTCGTCGGTGGTGCCGACGTGGTAGATGCCCAGATGCTCGCCGCGCTCGCGCATGACCATCACGCCGGCCACCAGATCGTCGACGTGGCAGAAGCTGCGCGTCTCCTCGCCGCTGCCCTGGATCGACAGCGGCAGCACGCCGTCCGGATGCGCGGAAATCGCCAGCTTGAGCCGTACCGCGAATTGCGGGATGACGTGATCGAAGCCCATGTCCGGGCCATAGACGTTGTGCGGCCGGAAAATCAACACCCGCTCGAAATGCTTGCGGCCGTGGTTGATCGCCATGATCTCGCTGATGATCTTGCCGGCGCCGTAGGACAGGCGCGGGTTGAGCGGATCGGGGACCACGAGCGGCGCGGTCTCGTCGGTCGGCACGTGCGGCGGCGACTGGTAGACTTCCGAGCTCGAGGCCAGCAGCAGCGTGCCGATGCCGTGATGCCGGCAGGCGTCGATGACGTTGACGATGCCCTTGACGCCGACGTCGAGCACGACCTCGGGCGCGTTGTAGAAGGCGGCCGTGCCGTTGACGTAGGCGAGGTGATGCACCTCCTCGATCCCGCGCATGGCGGCCTCGACGGCGGCGGCATCGCGGATGTCGCCCCTGACGAATTCGAGGTCGCGGTCGAGACCGGCCAGACGTCGCATGGCGCCGCGGGAATTGTCGTCGAACACCCGCACGGTCTCGCCCCGGCGCACCAGCGCCTTGACCAGCGCGGCCCCGATGAAGCCGCTGCCGCCGGTCACCAGGATGCGGCGCGCGCTCACCGCGGTCCCTCGCCGGCATCCGGCGGCGGCACCTCGACGAAACGGCCGCTGGCGTGCGCGCGACGCGCCGCGTCGATCAGGACCTGCGCGCGATATCCTTCCGCAAGCCCAGGCGAAGCGGTGCCGCCGCTCGCGCAGGCATCGAGGAAGCGCCGCGCGAGCCGCGACGCCGAGGCGATGCGTCCGTCGGGGAATTGCGCGGCGGATGCATCCTCGACCTCGACCGCCCGCAACGCCTGTTCGGAGCGGCTGGCATATTGGAGCTCGAACCCGCGCATGTAATCGGCGGACCGGTTGGCCAGCACCAAGGTGCCGTCGTCGCCATAGAACTCGAGGCGGTGACCCGAGCCGAGAAAAGAGGCGCAGCTCATCTGCAGGCTCACCCCGGCGCCCGACGCCAAGGCGAGCGCGAGCACGATGCCGCTCTCGGTGTCGTCGCCGCCATCAGGCAGGTGGAAGACGCGGGCGTTGAGTCCGAGGATCGGCCCACAGAACCATTCGAGATAGTGGAAGCAATGACTGACGAAATTGCCGAGCACGCCGCCGCCGTCATCGCCGCGCGTCTTCCAGCTCGCAAGCCGCAGGCGCGTCGCCTGGTTTTCGACGTTCCAGGTCACGACGACGTGGCGCAGCCGCCCGATCGCACCGTCGGCCAGCATGGCCTTGGCTCGACGCCAAGCCGCGATCTCCGGAAAACCGAAATCGATCATCGCCGGCCGGGCGCCCTTTCGCGCCGCTGCGAGCATCGCCTCGGCGCCCGCGAGGTCGGCCGCCAACGGCTTTTCCACGAACACCGCCTTGCCGTGGTCCAGCGCGCGCCGCGCGATTTCCGGCTGCCGGCTTGGCGGAACCGCGATCGCGACCGCATCGACGGCCGGGTCCTCGACCAGCGCGGTCCAGGCGCCGCCGCCGCGCGCCACGTTCGCCGCCCGCGCCAGTTCGGCGGTGCGCGCGGCGTCGGTCCCGGCGAGCGCCACCACCTCGCAGCGCGGATCGGTGCGGAACGCCGGCAGCAGGACGGTCCGTCCGTAATTGCAGCCAACGATACCCACACGGATCAAGATGAGCCCTCCGGGCCCAAATCCAGGCCAGTTCCCGCCGGGAGGCGGACGGCGTTCACGGCGCGCACGCCGAAGTCGAGCGTCCCACCCGCCTTGGTGGCAGATACCACATGTCGGCCGTGGACCGGAACCGTGGCGACGGCGCGACCGGCTGCCGGTTGCGTGCGGCGGCGCGATTGGCATAATCGAACGGCCCGACATCGTTCGGCCGCTCTTGCGGATAGACATGCGACCGTGACCATCGATACCTCAATCCGGCCACCGCCTCCCCGCCTCGGCACCCGATATCGCCGATTGCGAGGTCTGCTCTTTGTCGGTCTGCTCGCGCTCGGCCTGCACGAGGCCCCGCCGGCAGCCGCCCAGTCGCAGAGTCACCCGTGGCAGACCCTGATGGACGCCGCGGTGGAAGCCAATCTCAACGAAGACTTCGTCACGGCCGAAGCGCTGCTGAAGGCGGCGCTCGAGGTTGCCCAGCAGGTCGACGCTAGTGGTCCGCGCCCGGTGCTCAGCCGGTTGCTACTGCAGCTCGTCTATGCCGATCTCGACAAGCTCGACCAAGCCCACCAGATGGGCAATTTGCGGCTCGACGTGTCGACATTCGAGCAGGTCCTGCTTCCTTTCGCCCGCACGCTCGATCGGCTGGCCAACAGGTACTACACCCGCTGGCGCGACCTGCCCAGCACCGAGGAGAACCGCCAGAAGCGCTCGCTGCGTCTGGCCCAGGCGGAACGCTCCATGCTCCTCAAGTGGGCGATCCAGAACAAGCTCCTGCTCGAAAGCGGCGCATCCCTGGCGACGACGATCGGGTTTCATGGAATGATATTGGAGAAGCAGGGGAAACTTGCCGACGCGATCGCGAAATACGAGGCCGCGCTCAAGATCTGGAACGAGGTCGAGGAGCGCGACAAACGGCTGATCGTGGGCAGCCAGTTTTCCCTGTTCGCGGGACGCACATCCAGGGCGTCGGAGCAACCCGACGACCCGCTGACGATGAAGATCCTGCTGGCCCGCGCCTACATGTGGGACGGAGAAAACCAGCTGGAGAAGAAGAAGGACGCGGAAGCCGCCGCCGCATTCAAGCGGGCCGAACCGATGTTCCTGGACATTACTCGGCTGGTCGAGCAGCATTGGCCGACCCACCCGAGAACCGCCAACAACTACTCATATCTTGGCAACCTCTATTTCCTGCAGCGCCGGTACGCCGATTCGGCCGCGGCCTATCGCAGATCGCTTGACATTTACGAGGTGCAGGAAGGCGCCCAGTCCGACAACACCCGGTACGTTGTCGTTCGCCTTGCCAAGGTCTTGCGCAGCGACGGCAGGGAAAGCGAAGCGGTCGAGCTCGAAACCCGCTATCCCGCCAAAGCGGCAGGCCCGAAATAGCATCCCATCTACAGCATGATCCCGAAAAAGCCTGCCCCGGACTTGATCCGGGGTAGATACCGGTTCTCGGAAAAGATCATGCTCCACCAAAGAGCTGGAGCGGGATGACAATTCGAAGAAAAGTCATCCCGCTCTAGCGTTGCGCCGCGAGGCGGCGCGCTTCCTCTTCCGCGCGCGCCTGGTAGCTTTTCATCACGGTCGTCGAGGCCAGGCTTTTCCAGAACGCCTGCGCATGCGCGACGGAATGCCTTGAGACCAGAAACTCGGTCAACCCTCTGACCGCCGCTTCCACCTCGAAGCGGGCGTCCTCGTTCGCCGGGACCCCCGCCGCCAATTGCAGCGCGCGCATATATTGCACCACGACTTGGCCGTCGTTCTTGACGCGCGCATAGCCATCGCCGGCGGCCCGATATCCGGCTGCAAGATGCAGCGTTGCTTGGGCCTCGCTGAAACCGAGCGCGAGCTCGATCTCCTGGCGCAGCTGATACAAGGCCGTGCGATAGGGCGCAATCGTGAGCGCCGCCTTGAGCGACTCCATCGCTTCCTGCTTCTGCCCGACTCGAAGCTGCAGGCGGGCGATGCGTTCATAGGTGATCGAGTTGGCGCGGGTGTAGAGACGAAGGCGCCGCTGCCGCAAATCCAATGCGCGTCTCGGGTCGTCCTTCTCGATCAAGCCGGCCAGGTTGTCCATCGATCCGGTATCGAACGGGTTGACTTCGATCGCCTTCTCGAAATGCGCCCGCTTCTCCGCACTGTCGGAGGTCGTTTCCGCGAGCAGGGAATACGCGCCGGACATCTTCGGATTGAGCGCAATCACCCTCCTGGCGTCTTCGCGCGCGCCCAGGCGATCGCCGACCCGCTCGCGCACGTTGCCGCGGCGAAGGAGGGCGTCGATGAGAAGGTCCTTGTGCCTGATCGTTTCTTTCTCGTTCAATTTCTCGTCGAGCACCTTGATGGCCGCGGTGTACTTGGCGTGCGCCTCCGCGTTGGCCAAGGGAGAGTTGGATTTGCTTTCCGATTCCCTCCCTTCCAATATGAGATCCTCCACGGTCTGGACCGGCGGAGGCGGGGGAACGGCGTCGATGATTTCCTTGCGGCGCAGGCGTTCGGCGGTCCATCGCGCCAATTCCGCATACCGGGGCTCGGGGCGGCGCTCATAGGCGGATTGGAACCGCCGGTAGTATTGGCGCGCCCAATCGAAATAGCGAGGATTGATCTCGGCCACCCGCTCCCACATGGCGCCGCAGGCCGCGAATATTCCGTAGTCCTTGAGCGCCGTCGTGCTTTCGTGCTGGTGACCGCGCATCTCAAGCCAAGCCCACTCCAGCGCCAGGAGGTAGGCATCGATCCCGCCGGCGCTGGCCAGGGCCTGCTGGTCGGCGGCTCGGAGCACGCCCTCGAAATCACTGCCGCCCTTGAACGCATGCAGCAGAGCGATCTGGTAATACATCGCGACGACAAAGGCCGTGCTGTCCGCATAGAGGACGGTATGACCGGTCGCCTCCTGAATGTCGGGCGCCACCTCGCTGTCGAAGACCGTGTCGCCGAACGGCACATGGTATTCGATCGCCTTCGCGATGGCCGCAAGGGCCTTGTCGTATTCCTGCTTCATCCCGAACGCGACGCTGAGGTTGAGATAGGCAAGCGAGCGGGGACCCGCCTCCAGATATTTCTCGATGTCCTTGATCGCTTCGTCCGGATTGACCATTACCAGGTGCATGTAGCTGCGCGAGGACAGCACGCCGAGCTTGTCGGGGTCCGCCGTCATGATCTCGTTGAGCCGGCGAAGCGCGCCCGCGTGATCGCCAGTCTTGCTCAATGCGACTTCGAGCTGGCGGCGGGCATTGATCGCCGCGAGCGGTGAAGAATTATCGGTCACCGTCTCGGCGAGATCGATGACGGTTTGATTGTTGTCGAGCAACAGCTCCCGCGAGCGGCGCGCTTCGACCCGCTGATTTTCGGCGGCAAGCCTCGCTGCCGCGGCGGCGACGCTCGCCTCGATCTCCTTGCGTTCCGCCTGCTGCCGTTGAAACTCCGCGTGCTGCCACAAATACCAGGTGTAACCGCCGAAGATCACGAAGACGACGAGAGCGGCAAGTGTGGCGTAGACCAGACGGTGCGCGCGTCGCAGCTCGCGGTCGCGCCGCCGCTGCTCCTCGAGCCGCGCGGCTTCACGTGCGACGCGACTCTTCTCGAGGAACGCCATCGCCTGCTCGAAACCCGGGTCGTAGCGCTCGGCCCAGGCGGCGTTCGGATGTTCCCGGTCGCGCCAGGCGAGCGCGTGCTCCAGGTCCGGATCGTGCCAAAGGCCGGCGGTGCCCTGGGCATGGAGCGCGGCGGTCTGCGCCAGCCGGCGATAGACCTTGGCCGAGTCCGCTTCCTCGTCGACCCACCTGCGCAGCCGCTCCCAGCCGCGGATGAGGCTTTCGTGGGAGATATCGATGACCGAGCCGTCGTCGAGCGGAATGCCGGCCGGCGGCATCAGGAACGATCGTCCGGGCCGGCGAAATTGATCGACGACCAGGATGATGTCGGGGAACGGCACGCCGGTCACCTGCGCCAGCGTCCCGACCGTGGTCGGGCGGCGCGCCTCGCGATTGTCCAGCCCCTTCTCTGTCAGGGCCTGGAACATGCGGCGGGCGATCTCGCGATAACGGTCGTCCGGCAGCCCCGCATAGGCTTCGTCGGCGTGCAGCGAGAGCGCCTCCGCCATGCCGCCGATCGCCCGATAGTCGTCCAGGTCGATCGGGCGCCCATCGGCATGATGTGACTGCCAATAGTCCCAGGTGCGCAGCAACGCGTGCTGGAGAATGGGCAACTGGTCGGGATTGTCGCCGACGTCGTTGAGCAGCCGATTGACCAGGCGCGGCGCGATCGATCCGCCGCCGACGCGGACCGGCTCGACGATGGCGGCGCGGCGCTGCTCGCGGGTCATGCGCGGGATGAGGTAGAGCCCGGTGGTGACCGCTTCCGGCAGGTCGCGATAGCGGGCGCAATCGCCGATGAAGTCGGAGCGCATGGTGAGCACGATGTAGACCGGCAGCTCGCTCTGCTCCTGCGCCTCCAGCAGGAGCTTCACGAAGGCCGCCGCGTCGTCCTCCTGGCGCGGCTTTCCCGACGCGTTCGCGAACCGGAACAGTTCCTCGAACTGATCGACCACCACCACGATCTGCTCGTGCTCGGGCAGGCGCGCGAGCCGCACCGCCTCGATCAAGCCCAGCCCGCTGCGCCGCAGCGAGACCTCGAGCAGCATCGCGTTGCGGGCCGCTTCATCGGCGTTCTCGGCCGGCTGCCCGAGCACGGACGGATGGTTGAGGGCAGCGGCGAGATTGGCGATCGGATCGTTGCCCGGTCGAAAGATCGCCACCCGCCAATGCGACCCGGCGGCGGAAAGGAACCCCCCGTGCAGATAGGGCAACAGGCCGGCACGGATGAGCGAGGATTTGCCGCTGCCGGAGGCGCCGACGACGGCGAGAAAGCGGTGCTGGCGCAATCGCCGGAGGATCTCCTCGCTCTGTCCTTCGCGGCCGAAGAACAGATCCTCCTCGTCCGTCTCGAAATGCCGCAGCCCCGGAAACGGATGGATGTTCGGCTCGATCGGCATCAGGAACCGCGAAGCTTCTGCAGGAACGGCTCGAGCGCGTCCGGCACGAAGGTCTCGCCGCCGCGCAGAACGCTTGCCTCGAGCGTCTCGACCTCGTCCTTGTGCTCGCTCGGCGGCGCCGCGATGTAGACCGCCTTGGCCACGACCGGCGGCTGGCGCCCTCTGAGAAACTTGCGCAGGTCGCGCAGCTTGGCCTCGAACCATTCGGGCGAGCCGCCCCCGTAGTAGATCAGGCAGGCGTCGCACAGCCCGAGATTCTCGGTATGCATCTGCAATGCGGTGCCTTCATCCTCGCTCTCGGTCGGAAGGATGGGCTCGTAGCCCTGCCCCAGCAGATGCTTTCGCAGCGCCACCAGCGAGGGCGACTTGCGGTCGGCCCGGTCGCACATGAGATAGACGCGCAGCGGCTCGTCCGGCGCGCGCCTCGGCGTCTCGCCGCCGTTCCCGCCCGCCGCCGCGACGGCCGCCTTGGCTTTCTCCTGGCGCTTGCGGATGTCGGCGAGCTTCTCATGGATGACGGTCTTGAGCTCTTCCAGGTTGCCGTTGAGCAGATCGGCACCCTTCTGGACGCCGGCATCCTCCTGCAGGTGGGTGATGAACTCGCCCTGGCGCTGGTCCTGGGATCGGACGTCACCCGGCATCCAGATCAGCCGCTGGAAGCTCGGGTCGGCGCCGCGCTCCATCGCCAGATCGTGCTGCAGCCAGACGTTCGATTTGGTCTCGCCCTCGGGCACGAAGCCGTAGTCCGCGCCGACCAGATGAACCGAGAGCACCGCCTGGCGCAGACAGTCCCGCACCTTCTCCTTGTACGCGTTCGCCCGATACGGCAGGTCGCCGGACGGCAGGACGAGATAGCCGCGATCCTTGAGATCGCGGCGGAGCTCGCCCACCTTGTCGTCGAGATCGGAAGTCGTTTCGGCGACGTAGACGGTGACGCGCCCGGGCTGCGCCTGATCGGCGGCCGCAGCCATCCCGCGTGCCATGTCCTTGAGCAGGGCGGCGATGTCCTTGGCGAGCTCGTCCATCTCCTCGAAATAGCGCCGGTAATATTCGCCGCCGAGCAGCGGCCGCAACTCGTGCAGACGCTTGGGCTGCGACGGGTCCGGCTCGTAGAATCGGTAGGTCTTGGTGCCTTGCATGGCGGGCGGCAATGCGTCGCGATCGACCGGCATCTTCTCGACCTTGAAGATGCGGGACTTCTCCTCGTCGACGAGCACCGCGGCCTGGCTGTCCGCGTTTCCGGTGAATGCATCGAGTTCGCGCCGGCACCACTCGCGCTGCAGAAAGCTCGGGCTGAGCACCGACAGCAAGGTCGCCGTCTTCGCGAGCCGCCGGAAGATCTTGTTGGTGAAATCCTCGTTGTTGCGGATCTCGCAATCGCGCCAGAACCGGATGTCGGAGCCGAGATAATTGCGGACGCGCTGCTCGAGATCCTGATGCAGCCGGGTTACCCAGCCCCAGGGCTCCTGCGCGTAGACGTCGTCGTCATTGTGCGCATAGCTGATGAAGACGTCCTCGTCGAAATTCGGCAGATATGCCAAAGCCGTCCTCACCAAGTTGAGGCGATGGCCGTGCCCTATGCCATCGCATGCCGCGGCGCCGCTTTCGCCTTGCGCCGGCCAGACTCCCGACAAGAACGAGCGCAAGCGAGAACGGCGCCACGTCGCCCCAGGCGTCCGCTTTCGTTCGAAAAACGTAACAAGGTCGCTGCCGGGACGCAAGATCGTGCGCGGCCACCACCGGCCGTACAAAGGCGGCGGAATGAAGTAGGTTCAGCCGCGCAGACCGCACGCAGCCCAAGCGGTCATCATGATAAGGGAGGATTCGAGTATGTCCAAGTTGGTGTACGGACTCATCGGTGCCGGTGTTGCCTGCGCGCTGGCCACGCCGGCGAACGCGCAATTGCTGACCCGCAAGGACCTGTCGCTTGCCACGGCGCTCGCCATTGCGCAAACGGCGCATGACACCTGCAAGGCGCAGGGCTATCGCGTGTCGGTGGCCGTGGTCGGCCGCAACGGCGAGCTCCTGGTCCACCTGCGCGGCGACGGCACCGGGCCGCACACGATGGAGAACAGCTTCAAGAAGGCCTATACGTCGCGCACCTTCCGGGTGCCGTCGGGCGAGATTGGCAAGCGCTTCAAGGACAACCCGCAGCTCGGCGCGATCTTTCTCACCAATGTGACGCCGGCGACCGGCGCGTTGCCGATCATGCTCGGCGAGGAGGTGATCGGCGCCGCCGGCGTCTCCGGCGCGCCGGGCGGCGACAAGGACGAGGCCTGCGTCAAGGCCGCGCTCGACAAGGTGGCCGACCAGCTCAAGTGAGCGCGCGAGGCTCTAGGGCAAGACGCCCAACAAAAAGCCGGTGATGCGCGGGATCGCCCCGCGTCACGCCGGCGCCAGGCGCCGGCCGGACCGGCCGGGCCGCATCAGCAGCCAGAGCGCGATCGCGACGTTGAGCAGGTTCCAGAGCAGGCCGTTGGCGAAGGCGGCCTGATACGAGCCGGTGAGATCGAAGATCACGCCCGACATCCAGCCGCCCAGCGCCATCCCGAACAGCGTCGCCATCAGCACGAGACCGAGCCGCGTGCCGGCCTCCCGCGGCGGGAAATATTCGCGCACGATGACGGCGTACATCGAAACGATGCCGCCCTGGAACAGGCCGAACAGCGCCGAGATCACGTACAGCGAGGTAAGCCCGTCGAACAGCAGGTAGAGAAACAGCGCCGCGCCCTGCAGGACCGAGCCGAGCAGGAGCGTCGCCACCCCGCCGATGCGGTCGGCGATGAAGCCCGACGCGATCCGGCTCACGATCCCGCAGCCCAGCATCAGCGCGAGCATCTCGGCGCCGCGCGCGACGCCGTAACCGAGATCGCCGCAATAGGCGACGATGTGGACCTGCGGCATCGCCATGGCGACGCAGCAGGACAGCCCGGCGATGCAGAGCACCGCCTGCAGCGCGTTCGGCGACAGGCCGAACCCACGCGCGGAGGTCACGGCCGCCGCGCCGGCCGACAGGCTTTCGTGCATCGGCGGGCGTCGCCGCAGCATCCAGATCAGCGGCAGCATGGTCAGCGCGCAAACGATGCCGACGCCGATGTGGGTGGCGCGCCATCCTTGCGTCGAGATGAAATGCTGCAACAGCGGCGGCCAGATCGCCCCGGCGATATAGTTGCCGCAGGAGACGATGGCGACCGCGATCCCGCGCCGGCGCACGAACCATTGCGAGGTATCGGCGATCAACGGCCCGAAGCTGGCGGAGGCGCCGATGCCGATGAGGAGGCCGTGCGCGAGCGCGAACAGCACGAGCGTTCCGGCGAGCCCGGCGGCCACAAAGCCGAGGCTGAGCGCGGCCGCCCCGCAGAGCAGGGGCACGACCACGCCGCGCCGATCGGAGAGCCGCCCCATCAGTACGCCGCCGAAGGCGAAGCCCACCATCGCCAGCGTATAAGGCAGCGAGGCATCGGCCCGCGCCACGCCGAAATCGGCCTGCACGGCGGGCAGCGCCACCGGCACCGACCACATGCCGACGCTGCCGACGGTGCCGAGCACCGTCGCCACGGCAAGCCGCCGCCAAGCCGCCGGCGAGTCGAGCTCGCTGCTGCGGTCGCGGGGAGCCGCGCCAGGCACGGAAATGTTGGAAAGGGTATCCACCGCCGGGAGATACGGGCCGCCGAGGCGGCAGGTCAAGGGCGCCCATCTCATGCCAGGC
The DNA here is from genome assembly GCA_040510815.1 of Xanthobacteraceae bacterium. Classification (GTDB taxonomy): domain Bacteria; phylum Pseudomonadota; class Alphaproteobacteria; order Rhizobiales; family Xanthobacteraceae; genus VAZQ01. The sequence goes on from JBEVIH010000017.1 coordinate 15,951, forward strand.
ATGTGCCGGCGGTTCCGTCGTCGAGTCGGCGAACGCGCGGGTCGGCTCGCAAGCCCGGTTAAAGAACTCCTTAAACCAATGGCGCTAGCGTACCGGCTGGTTAGCGCCGGGGACCGCCATGACCGACCGTCGAAGCGACCGCAGACGAGCAACGCGCCAGAAGAGCTTCCTGCGCGGCTGCCTTTACTTCAACAACCGCCGCTCCTCGCTCGACTGCCTGATCCGCGACATTTCGGCGAGCGGGGCGCGGCTGATCTTTTCCGACACGGTGACGATCCCCGACGTCGTCGATCTCTACATTCCGCAGAAGGAGCAGACGCTGCGCTCGCAAGTGCACTGGCGTCACGGCGACGAGATCGGCGTCGCCTTCGTGCATGGCGCGCAAGCTTCCGGCGTCCCGCAGCCGACCAATGTCGGCGAGCTGGCCGAGCGCATACAAAAGCTCGAGGCCGAAATCGTGGCGCTGCGCAAGATGCTCAAGCGGCTCAAGACCGAAATGAAGGGTGACGCCGAAGAAGCGGCGTGATGCCCTGCCATGCGCGGCGGCCCCTTGGGCGGGCCGCGAAAACATGCTGAATTGTCCGCCCTCCCCGCAGCGGACAATCCCGATGCCAATTCATCGCCTCGAGCCCGACCCCGACAATGTGCACTGGGGCTATTTCGACGCCGCGCTCGCGCCGCGGCTCGCCATCGACAGCGGCGAGCGGGTGACGATCTCGACGGTGTCGGGCAGCCCGGAGCTGATGCCCGGCCCGCCGCTCAAGGTACCGCCGGCGCTGCCGGCCATCCACGCCAAGGTCGCCCGCAAGCTCGGACCGCACATCTGCACCGGCCCGGTCGCCGTCAAGGGCGCCAAGCCCGGACAGGTGCTGCAGGTCGAGATCGAGGCGATCGATGTGGCCTACGACTGGGGCTACAACGCCGTGCGCCCGCTCGCCGGCGCCCTGCCCGACGACTTCCCCGAGACCCGCGTCATCCACATCACGCTCGACCGCGCCAGGAAGGCGTGGCGGCTGCCGTGGGGCCAGGAGGTGCCGCTGGCGCCGTTCTTCGGGGTCATGGCCACGGCGCCGCCGCCGGCCTGGGGCATGCTCTCGACCGCGCCGCCGCGCCGCAACGGCGGCAACCTCGACAACAAGGAGCTCGGCGCCGGCGCCACGCTCTATCTGCCGATCTTCGTCGACGATGCGCTGTTCTCGGTCGGCGACGGCCACGGCGTGCAAGGCGACGGCGAGGTCTGCATCACCGCGGTCGAGACCGGGCTGACCGGGACGTTCCGCCTCACCGTACGCGACGACATGCGGCTGGAATGGCCGATGGCCGAGACCCCCACCCACGTGATCACGATGGCGTTCGATCCCGATCTCGACGATTGCGTGGTGATTGCGCTGCGCCAGATGCTCGATCTGATCTGCGCCCGCGCCGGGCTCGACCGCTACCAGGCCTACACCTTGTGCAGTCTCGCGGCCGATCTGCGGGTGACGCAGGTCGTCAACGGCAACAAGGGCATCCACGTGATGCTCGACAAGCGCTATCTCACGCGCGCGCGGTAGCCTGCCGTCAGTACGGCGTCGCGAGCTTGAGGCCGACCAGCCCGACCAGGATCAGAAGCAGCGAGGCGACGCGCAACGCGTCGGTCGAGTCGCCGAAGGCCAGCATGCCGATGACCATGGTGCCGGCCGCCCCGATCCCTCCCCACACCGCGTAGACGGTGCCGAACGGCAGCGTCTTCAAGGATACCGCCATGAAGCCGAAGCTCAAGGCAACCGCGGCGGCGGTGGCGAGGCTCGGCCACAGCCGCGTGAAGCCGTCGGAATATTTCAGCGTCATCGCCCAGATGATCTCGAACAGACCGGCGAGCAAAAGGCAGAGCCAAGCCGTCATGCGGGCGATCCAACGAATCAAGTCCCCTTCGGCGGCGGTTACTCCACTTTCTTGTCACTCTCGTGAATGAGGACAGTCTTGGCGGCGAACCGCTTGCGACCGGGACCTCCGGGTGCTACGGCCGCCGAGGTCGCGGACGCGGGCGAGATGTCCGCTAAGCCAAGGAGGAGCGCAAGCCGATGCGCGGGATCGTGACGGCGGTCAGCCGCAGTCCGACGCACACGTTCAGCAAGCCGAACGTCGGCAGCATCCGGCTGTTGGCCGGACTCGGCGTCGAGGACGACGCGCATCTGGGCCGCACGGTCAAGCATCGATCGCGGGTGGCGCGTGATCCGACCAAGCCGAACCTGCGCCAGGTGCACCTGATCCACGCCGAGCTGCATGACGAATTGCGCGCCGCCGGGTTCGTCGTGGCGGCCGGGGAGCTGGGCGAGAACGTCACGACCCGCGGGGTCGACCTGCTCGGGCTTCCGACCGGCACGCGGCTGCGCCTGGGCGACAGCGCCGTGGTCGAAATCACCGGACTGCGCAATCCCTGCGGTCAGCTCGACCGCTTTCAGAAAGGCCTGATGGCGGCGGTGCTGGCGCGCGACCCGCAAGGCAACCTGGTCCGCAAAGCCGGCGTCATGGGCGTCGTGCTGTCCGGCGGCGAGGTGCGCCCCGGCGATGCGATCGGCGTCGAGCTGCCGGCCCAGCAGCAACGGGCGCTCGAGCCCGTATGAGCGACGCCCGCGCAAACCGGATTTCATCGGGCCGGAAAACCGCCTAAAGTCGCCGCGGAGGTGAACGCCAATGCAAGTCTTCAGTCTGCAAAAAGAGCAGGAGTGGAACCCGCAGCATCATGTCGAGAAGGTGCTCGGAGAGGTCGGCGACGGCGACGTCACGGTCGCCTGCTGGGAGCCGGGCCAGGTCAGCCCCTACCATTGCCACCCCGACGCGACCGAGATCTATTTCTGCTACCAGGGCGGCGGCAAGATGCGCACGCCGAAGGAGACCATCGACGTCGTGCCGGGCGCGTTCGTGGTGCATCCGCCGGGCGAGCTGCACGAATACATCAACGGGCCGCAGCGCACGCTGCTGTTCCGGGTGCGCTACGGCGAGGACATGTCGAGCCGCCACTTCGAGTGGCGCAACAATCCCCAATGGAAGCAGTCGCCGCGCGACGCCGAATATTTCCGGCAAAATCCGCCGGGCTGACCGAACGGTTGATTTCGGCCTGCACCGAAGTCCGCATCTGCCTGCTTGCGCGCGCGTCGCAGATGTCGAAGCATGCATTCGGCGGCGCGATGCGATAGGCTCGCGCCCGCGCTCAATCGGGCGAACAACGGAGAACACAATGGCAAAGGCGTATTGGGTGGCGTGCTATCGTTCGATTTCGAATCCGGATGCATTGGCTGCCTATGCGAAGCTCGCCGGTCCGGCGATCGCTGCCGCCGGCGGCCGCTTTCTGGCCCGCGGCAATGCCGCCAAGGCGTACGAAGCCGGGCTCACGCAGCGCATCGTGGTGATCGAGTTCGACAGCGTGGATAAGGCCATCGCCGCCCACGACAGCGAAGGCTACCAGGCGGCATTGAAGGTGTTCGGCAAGGCCGCCGAGCGCGACATGCGGATCGTCGAGGGACTGTAGGGCGTCCGCACCTTCGGCGGACGCCGCGGCCTGTCGCGCGGCGATCTCGCGATTAAAGTGAGTTGCAAAATAATACAACTTATGGTAGCTTATCGATCTCTCGGCCCGTGACCGAGCGTATCGAAGGGCTCGGTGTCCAATGGTCGCCCGAGTGCAGAAAGGCGGCGCAACATGGAACCGGTGAAACTTGCGACCTGTCGAATTGCGCCGGCCGCGGCGGGTCGGGCGCGGGCGGCGGCTTTTGCGGCTGGCGGCCCGCCGAGCGGCGTCGCGTGGATGAAGTTCGGCGACGAGCTCGTCTACTACGGAGAGCCCCGGAAGTGGCCGCAATTGACCGAATCCGTCAGCCGGGCGGGCGCTTCGCTGCGCGAGCGCCCCGGCACGCTGGACCGCGCGCGGCTGCACGTCGTGGTGCAGAAGGGCGGATTGTTCCAGCGCGAGCATCCCGACGTCCCGGTTCTCCTCGACAAGGGCCGCTTTCTCCTGGTCGACTTGGATCCCGCCACAGCGCGGAAATTGAGCCGCAAGAAGGAGCCCTGCTATTCGGTGCGCGGCCTGGACGCGCTCGACCGCACGGGCGCCAAAGGCCGCAACCGCGTCGTGTTCGAAACGCGCAGCCGCGACGCGGAACGCGCGGCGGCACGGGCATCCGACCCGAAGGTTCAGGCGCTGGTGGACCGCGTTTCGCGTGCCACGTTCAAGGCCGACCTCACCCGCCTGGCGACGTTTCCCACGCGCCTTTCCACCAGCACCCATTACAAAGCCGCCTGTGATTTCGCCGAGCAGCAGCTCGCGTCGCTCGGTTACGCCACGTCGCGGCAGACCATCACCGTCAACGGCAAACGGAGCCAGAACGTGCTGGCGCGGCGCAACGGCTCGGGACCGGCCTCGCGCGGCATGGTGCTGGTGACGGCACATCTGGATTCGGTCAACCACGAGGACGGCGCTTCGGCGCCCGCGCCCGGCGCCGACGACGACGCCAGCGGCAGCGCGGGAGCGATCGAAATTGCGCGCGCGCTCAAGGATCACACCGGCCGCCACGACCTTCGCGTCGTGCTGTTCGGCGGCGAGGAACAGGGCTTGTTCGGCAGCAGGCATTTCGTGGCCGCGATGCCGGCCAAGCAACGCACGAAGGTGCGCGCCGTCGTCCAAATGGACATGATCGGGACGCTCAATGTCCCGACTCCCTCGGTGTTGCTCGAAGGCAAAAAGCTGTCTCAGTCCGTCATCGACGGTCTTGCCGCCGCCGCCGCGACCTATACCGGACTGACCGTGAAAACGTCGCTCAACGCGGCCGACAGCGACCACGAATCGTTCCTCGACAAGGGCATCCCCGCGGTGCTGACCATCGAAGGAGCGGACCACAGCAACCACGAGATCCACACGGCCCGGGATACGCTCGAGCGCATCAACTTCGACCTCGCCCTGGAGATATTGCGCATGAACACGGCGTTCGTCGCGGATAGCCTCGATCGGAAATGAAACAGCCGGCGCGCTTGCCGGCGCGACGCAAAGGAGATCGTCGCATGATCGTATTCGCGCTGCGGCACGCCGACCGAACGGCCACCGGCGACGATCTGTCCCCGGCTGGCCGCAAGGGGGCGCTCCTGCTGGCGAGGATGCTGGCCGAGAGCGGGGTGAGCGTCGTCTTCCGCAGCGATGCGGTGCGTGCCGCGCGCACCGTCGAGCCGCTGAAGCAAAAGCTCGGCAATGCGTTGATCGTCAAGGAGGTCGGCTTCCAGGGCCCCAACGGGGTCGCGTCTCACATCGCCAAGGTCGTCGATTTCGTCAAAGCGCAACCGGCCGCCGCCGTGGTGGCGGTGGTGAGCCACAGCAACACCGTGGGGCCGATCTTGCAGGGCCTTGGCGCCGGGCCGGTCGCTCCGATCGGCGACAACGAGTTCGACAAGCTGTTCGTGCTGTTCCGGGCGCCGAACGTGCCGGCGAGCCTGACGATGTTGCGGTACGGAGCCCCGACCCCGTAGCGCCGGCGATCGGTCAGGGCGCGGACCAGGCCTTGAAGTCTTCCGGCGACACGCCCGGCAGCTTCTTGAGGAAGGCGACGATCGACCAGATCTCCTGGTCGGGCGCCCCGGCGGCGCCGAAGCTCGGCATGCCGGTCATCCTGATGCCGTTCTTGACCACCCAGAACAGCTCGCGCGGCTCGCGATCGGGCACGATCTTCTTGAGGTCGGGCGGGTCGGGCCGCAGCCCCTCCGACCATTTGTCCCAGTTGACCCCCGGCGCGCCGTGGCAACGCACGCAGCCGCGCTCGGAGAACGCGCGCGCCCCCGCCCGCACCGTGGCGGCATCGTCGAGCGACCCCGGCGGCTTGTCGGTGGCGTAGCGCGAGACCGACGCCTGGCGGACCTTGATCAGCGCCCAGTCGACGATGGCGGGATCCTTCTCGGTCGCCGCGACGTTGTAGAAGCCCAGGAAGAAAAAACCCGCCGCGACAAGCGCGGCCACGATCGCGAGGAAACCGATAACCGCCAGCAATCCTCTTTTCATGGCAAATCTCCGGTTGCATGATCGTACTGCAAACGCAGAATGCTGCAAGTCGATCCCTCGGCAATGACGATTTTGCCGCGCGATTGACAGATCGGCCAGTCATGCTTCCCTAAGCGACCGACCCCGCCAGTGCTACCTTCGCCCTCCCGCCATACCGGTGTGATTGGACCAGCGCGATGATCAAGAACTTCCACGTGCTCTATGTCGGCCAGATCGAGCTCGATAATATCGGCCTCAACGGCACGCCGGCCAACGACCGGCGCTATTCGGACGAGCGCCTGCGCGAGGCCTTTGCCACCGCGCGCGACGTGGCGCAGCTCATGGACCGGCTCGGCTTCGACGTGCTGTGGACGGCCGAACACCATTTTCAGCGCGAGGGCTACGAGGTCCTGCCGAACCTGATCCAGCTCGGCCTGTGGCTCGCCACCCAGACCGAGCGGCTCAAGTTCGGCTGCGCCTTCAACGTGCTGCCGATGTGGCACCCGATCCGGCTGGCCGAGGACTACGCCATGGCCGACATCGTGACCGACGGGCGCGTGATCATGGGCGTGGGCCGCGGCTATCACACCCGCGAGGTGGAGACGTTCGGCGCGCCGTTGCACGACGCGGAAGCCAACCGCGAGCTGTTCGAGGAGCAGCTCCAGCTCCTGCTCAAGTGCTTCAACGAGGACGCCTTCCACCACAAGGGCAAATACTACGAATGCCCACCGCCGGTGGACTATCGCGGCTATCGGCTCGAGGAGATCACGATGGTGCCGCGGCCCAAGCACCTGCCGGTCGAGATCTGGATGCCGATCGCAAGCGGCAAGACCATCGACATGATGGCGCGCTACGGCCTCAAGGCGATGGTGACGCTCAACGGCCAGAAGATCCTCGACGACGTGGTGCGCGCCTTTCACGAAGCGTGCCAGCGCCACGGCCGCAAGAACCAGCTCGGCGAGGACATGATCTGGGGCGCCGGCGTCTACCTCGCGGACAGCGAGGAGGAAGCGATCCGCAAGCTCGAGCCGGCGCACGACGAGCGCTTCAAGTGGTTCGCGCCGTTCGGCTTCGTGCGCTACGCCGACGAGCACGGGCGCACCTGGGGCACGCCCGGGGCGCCTGCCGGCGTGCCCTCGCTGCGCGACGGGGTCAAGCAGAAGGCCTGGTTCTGCGGGCCGCCGAAGCAGGTGATCGACGGCATCAGGTCGATCGCCGACAAGTATCCGGGGCTGGAGAATTTCATGATCCACTGGGCCGAGGGGCTGCCGCCCAAGGAGTTCAAGGAGCAGCTCACCTGGTTCGCCAAGGACGTGATGCCGGCGTTCAAGAAGGCGTAGTGCGGGCGGCGCTGCGGCGGCGCAGATCGTAGGGTGGGCAAAGGCGCGCGTTCACAGGCGCTCAAGACTCGCTCCGACCTCAAAGGCGCGCGCCGTGCCCACGCTGTCCCGTCTGGGAACGCTTGTGCGTCCGCGCGTGGGCACGGCGCTGCTCCGTTTGCATGGTGAGGACGAGACCCGGATCGCGCCTTTGCCCACCCTACGACGCGCCATGCCGGCGGTTCCCGGATTTCGCTGTCGCTCAATCCGGGCTACGAGGCGCTACGAGACCCCGCTTCCCATATTCACTTGTCAAACAGCCAACGCTACGCGGCCCGGGTCCTTTGTTTTTCGGGCGCCCGGGCGCGCCCTTTCCCCTTTTTCCTGCTCCCTCGCACACGAGGGACATGGAGCGCCGGGAGGCGCCGGGTGCCTCGGCGAGCACCCTGCGGACTTGGCGAGTCCGCCGCGCGCCGTTCGCTGCGGCGCGCGCACCCCAATGACGTAGGGGTGCGGCGCCTCCCGGCGCTCCACTTGCGGCGCCTTCGGCGGGGCCACGTTCTCCCGCGCCGACCGGCGCCGCTGCCCGCTTCGCTCCGCTCGCAAGGGACAAACACGGGGCGAAACCAAGCTTGTTCATGATATGTTCTCACCGTGCAGTCGTCAAGCGCATTGTGAAAAAAAACCCAACCCGGCGCGTCAGGCGGTCCGCGCCAAGCCACGTATCCTTCGAGGCGGCGCCTGCCCTACAATGACCCACCCGCCCGACCCGAGGACTTCCACAACATGAAAGAGAACGTGAAGCGCGTGTTCTACGTGCGCAATCTCGCCCATCCCTGCTATCTCGACATCATCGCGCAGCGCCCGGAGATCCGGCTCGACAAGCTCGAGAACGAGACCGCGGAGGAGATCGCGCGGTCGATCATCACGGCCGCGCACGCCTACCAGATCGGATCGACGCGCGACGAGCTCAAGCCGCAGCTCCACGCCCAGCGCGAGCTGCTCGCGACCATGCCGAACCTGCTGGTGGTCTCCACCAACGGCGCCGGCTTCGACACCGTCAACGTCAAGGACTGCACCGACGCCGGCGTGCTGGTGGTCAACCAGACCGGCGGCAACGCCGAGGCGGTGGCCTCGCACGTGCTCGCCATGATGCTGACGCTGTCGAAGCAGCTGGCGCAGACCAACCATGCCCTGCGCAGCGGCACCATGCACGACCGCACCGCCTTCACCGGCAGCGACGTGCACGGCCGCACCATCGGCATCGTCGGCATCGGCAATGTCGGCCGCCGCGTCGCCGAGCTCTGCCGCGGGCTGTTCCGCATGCAGGTCATCGCCTACGACCCTTATCTCGACGAGAAGACCATCGCGGAGCGCGGCGCCGCCAAGGTGACGCTCGACGAGCTGATGCGGCGCGCCGACTTCGTGTCGATCAACTGCCCGCTCGACGACACCACGCGCGGCATGATCGGCGCCAAGCAATTCGCGCTGATGCAGCCGCACGCCTATTTCATCACCACCGCGCGCGGCTTCATCCACGACGAGCGCGCGCTCGCCGAGGCGCTGCGGGAGAAGCGGATCGCCGGCGCCGGCCTCGACGTGTGGGACAAGGAGCCGCCGCCCGCCGACCATCCGCTCCTGAAGTTCGACAACGTGATCGCGAGCCCGCACATGGCCGGCGTCACCCGCGAGGCGCGCGCCAATATGGGCAAGATCGCCGCCGAGCAGCTGATCATGACGCTCGACGGCAAGCGTCCGCCGCGCATCGTCAATCCGCAGGTCTGGCCGGCATATGCCAAGCGGTTCGAGCAGACGTTCGGGTTCCGGCCGGAGGGGTAGCGTGCAGGTTCACTGCTGGCCGGCGGCGGCCACTGGCGTCTCGCTGATCTTGCGCCAGCGGAGCTCAAGCGCCCGCGACGGGATGAGGCCGTCAGGCGTTCGAATCATGATTTCGATCTGATCGTCGGTCGCAACGCGCCGCCCGGAGAGCGAGCCGGCAATCCCGAGATAGGCGGCGGTCAACGGATTGAGCGGTCCGACGCCGTTGTCCACGACGGCAAAACCCGCTGCCGTCAGCCGGTCGGTGTAGAAGCGCTTCACGTCCTCGAACGAGGCGCGGGTGGCGAGATCGAGCGAATGAAAGCCCGACGGCATTGTGCTCGACGTGAGCCGGCCCGCGTGGATGACCACCGCGCCGGGATAGACCGGCACCCAATCCGGCCGCGGCAAATCGGGACCGAATGCCATATGGATCGTTGTTGCCGTCACTTTCGACGCCGACGGCGGTCCACGGGCCCATGGCCCGAAACAGCAGCGCGCTCGCGTAGGAGGCGCCAAACACAAACGCCAGGATGGCCAATATTGCGAAAAGGCGGTGCACGAAACCGTCCGACTGCGGGACACGCCGACCACGGCGCGAAGTCTAGAAGGCAGCCGATGGCCTGCAACCGAAATGGGCGAAGATGGTGACTCGTCGGTAACGACGCGCCTGCCGCCGCAAATCGCCACACC
>JBEVIH010000018.1:0-14445 GCA_040510815.1 Xanthobacteraceae bacterium
CGCGCACCGAGGTGCCGATGCTCGGGCTGAAGCCTCGTTCCCCGGGTGATCGGCCGTGGCCGCGCGCATCCCAGGCGAAGACGTCGAAGTCCGGCATGTCGAGCTCGTCGGCGAGGTGCGCCATGCGGCCGGAGTGCTCGTGGCCGCGGTGGAACAGCAGGATGGCGCCTTTGCGCGGCTGCGTGATCGCCGGCCAATGGCGGTAGAACAGCGCGACGCCGTCGTGGGTCTGGAACGTCTTTTCCTCGACCGGGCGCATGAACGGGCCTGACGCTTGCCGGTGCAGGTCTGCGTTGGTGGTGATCAACATGGCTGTTGTCCTTTCGCCTCCGCCAGCCCGGAGCGCACACGATTGACGATGGTGATGACGAGAAGAAGGCTGATGAGTGCCATTAACCATCCGAGCCAGGCCGGCAGCGGCGCGCCGATGCCGACCCAGAAACCGAGCGCGCCGAACACCAGGGCGCGGTCGCTCTTTCCCATCGGCCCGTCGTAGCGGCGCGACGCGCCCACGGTCTGGCCGAGCACGCCGGCGAGCTCCGACAAGGCGGATAGGAAGATCACCGTCCCGACGCCGAGCACTCCGAACGGCGCAATCACCGCGAACGGCGCGTACAATGCCGCGTCGGAGACGACGTCGCAGATCTCGTTGAGATAGGCGCCGAGCCGGCTCTTCTGGGCGAACTCGCGCGCCAGCATGCCGTCGACGGCGTTGAGCCCCATGCGCACGAACAGCCACAGCGGTAGCAGCAGGAACACCGCTCGCTGATCGGCGTAGACGATGACGATGGCGGCGACGCCGACCGAGCCGAGCGCGGCGGCGACGGTAACCTGGTTGGCGGTCACGCCGGCGGAAGCCAGCCGCGCCACCAGCGGCCGCAGCAGTCCCTGAAAGCGTGGCTTGAGCGCGTAGAGCGTCATCGTCCAGACTCGGGCGTCACAGGCTTAAGGTTAGAAAATCGCTAACTCCCGAGGGCCGACGCCGAACGCCTGATTACCGGGCCACTGATTACCGCCACCTGAACACACGCGCCGGTCGCGGTGATTTTCGGGAACGCGAATAACGAATGGCGAAAAGCAAACTCGACACTTGACGATTGTTATCCTCGATCATCCGAACAGCGGAGTTCCCGGCACGAAGGCGTCGAACGCCGCCAGCACCTGGCCGCGGAAGCGGTCCTGTTCCATCAGCAGCTCGTGGCGCGCCCCCGGCACGATCAGATGGGAGCCGGCGCGCAGCCGCACCGAGAATTCGTCGATCGCCGGGGTCGAGACGATGCCATCCAGGCCGGCCGCGATGATCAGCATCGGCTGGCGGACGCGGCCGGCATAGCCGCGCTCGGAGATCTCTCCCATCACGTTGAACGCGCAGTCGGTCCACGCCACCGTCGGCCAGCCGATGGCGAGCGCGGGCTCGGCCTCGAGCACCGCGATGTTGCGGGCGTAGCGGACCGGATCGGAGGTGAGCAGATTGCCGATGAACGGCCGCTGCATCATCACGGTGGCGTCGCCGCCCGGGACGTACAGGCCGCCCAGTCCCATCATCCGCAGCGTCCGGATCGCCATGCGGGTGCCGACCGAGCGGCGCGCGCCGGGCAGCGCGATCATCGGCGCCAGCAGCACCATGCGGTCGAACCAGCGGTGGCCCGCAAAGGAGGCGCGCAGCAGGACCGTGGCGCCCATCGAATGGGCGAGCGCGAATACCGGCGGCGGACAGTCCGGCAGCACGACCTCGTTGATGAAGGTCTCGAGATCGGTGTGGTACTGGGAGAAATTACGCACATAACCCTTGCGCCGGTTGCGCAGCGCGCGCTCCGACAGGCCCTGGCCGCGCCAATCCAGCGTGGCGACCGCGAAGCCGCGGGCGCGCAGGTCGCGCACGGTCTCGAAATATTTCTCGATGAATTCCGCCCGCCCCTGGAACAGGCAGACCGTGCCCTTGCGGCCGGGCGGCGGCGGCCAGCGTGCGTAGCGCAACTCGACGCCGTCGCGGGTCTTGAGCGTGCCCGAGACCGCGCCTTCGGGCACCGGATTGGCGGGGATGGAAACCAGCGTCATGGGCAGCGGGGAGAGCCGGGATGGAGGGAAAGAAGCGACGCCTTATAGCAACCTCTCCGCCGTCATGGGCGGCCTTGTGCCGGGCATCCCACGTTTTTCGGGCCGATGCAGAAAATGCGTGGCCGGAGGCAGCAAAGCGGCACCCGGGAGCCGTTCGGGGAACCTCGGGGGTTCCGTCTAAAATCTCTGGTTTTCAATGAGTTCCGGCCCCCTTGCGAGCCGCAAAATGGCTTCCCAAATACGGGTTGCGCAGGCCCCATCCGGGGCTGCGCAGATCACCGGTCCGGCCCTCGGGCGGACCATCCGCATGTCGCTCAACCAAGGAGGATATGCCATGCGAACTTTCGATCTTGCTCCCCTCTATCGTTCGACCGTCGGTTTCGACCGGCTGTTTTCCCTCTTCGATCAGCTTGGCCATGACGGCGCGCCGGGTTATCCGCCCTACAATATCGAGCGGACCGGCGAGAATGCTTACCGCATCACCGTCGCGGTCGCCGGCTTCGCCGAGCCCGAGCTCAACATCGAGGTCAAGGAAAACACGCTGACGATCCGCGGCGAGAAGCAGGTCAAGGCCGACGAGAACAACGCCGAGACGCTCTATCAGGGCATCGCGGCGCGCGCCTTCGAGCGCGTCTTCCAGCTCGCCGACTACGTCCAGGTCAAGGGCGCGTCGCTCGAGAACGGTCTCCTGCACGTTGACCTCGTCCGTGAGATCCCCGAGGCCAAGAAGCCGCGCCAGATCCAGATCGGCGGCAACGGCAAGCCTCAGGTGGTCGAGGCGAAGGCCGCCTAACTAGGCGAGTCCCGATTCGATCGGAGGGAGCGCCCCGGATTTTCCGGGGCGCTTTCATTTTGGTGTCGAGGTACTGGCGGAACGCTTGCCGACCTCTCCCACCGCCTTGCCCCTCCCTCCACCCCCGCAGAACCGCTACAGTCGAGCCGTCCCAACCCTCGCCGTGGAGGCTCCGATGCGCCGAGTGAATGTAGTCGCGGTTGCTGCAACCGTTGCCCTTGCTGGCTTTGCCGGGCTCGCCGATCCGGCGCGAGCGCAGACCGGCGTCACCGCGTTCGAAGGCGCGCGGCTCATCGTCGGCGACGGCGGCGCCCCGATCGAGAACGCGACACTGGTCGTGGACGGCGCGCGGATCATCCAGGCCGGCCGCGCCGCCGACGTTCAGGTGCCGGCCGGCGCCGCGCGCGTGAGCCTCGCCGGCAAGACCGTGATGCCGATGCTGGTCGACACCCACGTGCATCTGAGCCCGAGTCGCGAAGCGCTCACGCGGGATCTGAAACGGCGCGCCTATTACGGCGTGAGCGCCGCGCTGAGCCTCGGCACCGACAATTACGACGTGCTCGACCTGCGCGGGCAGACGATCCCCGGCGCCGCGCGCTTTCTGAGCGCCGGGCGAGGGATCACGATGCCCGAGCCGGGCCGCATCACGGTGCCGCACTGGATCACCACCGAGGCGGAAGGCCGCAAGGCGGTGCAGGAGCTCGCCGAGCGCAAGGTCGACATCGTCAAGGTCTGGGTCGACACCCGCGACGGCAAGTACAAGAAGCTCACTCCCGAATTCTACGCCGCGATCATCGACGAGGCGCACAAGCACGGCTTGCGGGTCACCGCCCACATCTTCGATCTCGAGGACGCCAAGGGGCTCATCCGCGCCGGCCTCGACGCCTTCGCGCACGGCGTTCGCGACCGCGACATCGACGACGAGCTGGTGGCGATGTTCAAGCAGCGTCCGAGCCTGATCCTGACGCCGAACCTGCCGGATCGCGGCGTGAAGGTAGACCTGAGCTGGCTGCGGGCGGGCATGCCGGCCGCCGATGTGGACAAGCTCGAGGCGGCCAACACCGACAAGCCGCGCGAGCAGGCGTTCTACGCGATTCAGGCGCGCAACCTGGCCAAGCTCAATGCCGCCGGCGTGCGCATCACGCTCGGAACCGACGGCAACAGGCCGTGGGGTCCGCACGAGGAGATGCTGGACATGGTGGTCGCCGGGATGACGCCGATGCAGGTGATCGTGGCGGCGACGCGCAACTCGGCCGAGTTCCTGCGGCTCAACGACACCGGCACCTTGCAAGCCGGCAAGAGCGCCGACTTCATCGTGCTCGACGCCAATCCGCTCGATGACATCACCAACACGCGACGGATCTCGGCGGTGTATCTGCGCGGCGCGGCGGTGGACCGCGCGCAGCCGGTCAACTGAGCTGCGTCATTCGCAGGCCCTGACGAGCGAGCAGTAACCCGCTCGCAGGCCTCACTCGTGCATTTCAACGGCCGGCGGCGCGGCAGCGGCCGGCGCGGTCGTGTCCTGCGCCTCCTTCGGCGCGGGCGGCGCCGTAGCGGGAGCCGCGTCGGCCATGGGCTTGGCGGCCGAGGTGCCGGCCGAGGCCACATTGGGCCGCGGACGCGGCAGCGGCGGAGGTCCGGCCTGCGCGCTCGGCTGCGGCGGCGCGTGCGCGGCCGGCGCGCGGGCGCCGGGCAATCCGTCGTAGGCGCCGGCCGGAGCGTGGATCGGAGGGCCGTCGAGACCGGGCGGTGGCAGCGCGGCGATGCGCGAATTCGGGCTGTAGCCGTCCGGCATCAGCGCGATCGCGCCGGGCGGGCGGCCATACGGCGGCGGCCCCACCGGCGCGGCGTAATGCGGCCCGAACACTGGCACCACCCGTACGATGCGGCCGAGCCGGGAATCGACCACCACCCGCATCACCTGGCCGGCGGGATTGGCGGCGCGCAGCACGTAGGCCGGGCCGTGCCGCACCGGGCGGCTCAGCGGCTCGAGCCCGGTCGAGCGCACGATCGCCAGCACCTCGTAGGGCGGCATCGCCGCCGGACCGGGAGGAGGCGCGGGATAAACGAGTTGCGCCGCGGCCGGATCCGCCGCCGCAAGCGCGAGTGCCAGCACGCCGGCACCGATCGCGATTGTCTGCTTCAAGGCACCACTCCCCCGATGTGTCGAGCTCCTTCCAACGATAACGGTGAATGGGGCGGAGCTTGGGCGGGCAGATGAGCGAATAGTGAGTAGCGAGTGGCGAATAGCGAATGGCGAATAGGGTAGCGAGGTAGGGTCGGCGGCTCATCGCCAATTCCGGTTTTTTCCTATTCGCTACTCGCTATTCGCCATTCGCCAACCCCACAAAGCGATCGACCTCCTCGGCGCTGGTCGCAAACGAGGTCACCAGTCGCACCAAGGCCGCGTCGGGCGCGACGCCGCTCGGCACGCCGTCGCTGCTCCACGGATAGTAGCTCGCGCCCGCGGCCTTGAGCCGCGCGTCGATCCGCGATGGCAGCGCGACGAACACCTCGTTGGCCTCGACCGGCCAGACCGGGCCGAGACCCGCGCGCGCAAGCCCCGCCGCCAGCCGGTCGGCCATGTCGTTGGCATGGCGCGCGAGCGCAAGCCAGCGGCCGTCGGCCAGGTAGGCGTCCATCTGCGCGGCGATGAAGCGGTGCTTGGAGACCAGATGGCCGCCGCGCTTGCGCCGGCTCTGCATGTCGGCGCCGCGCGCCGGATCGAAGAACACCACCGCCTCGGCGGCGAGCGCGCCGCCCTTGGTGGCGCCGAAGGAGAGCGCGTCGACGCCGGCCTTCCAGGTCGCTTCCGCCGGCGAGGCGTTCATGCGCGCGAGCGCATTGCCGAAACGGGCGCCGTCGACATGCAGGGTGAGCCCGTGCCCATGCGCGATCTCGGCGAGGCGGGCGATCTCGGCCGGACGGTAGATGGTGCCCGCTTCCGTCGCCTGCGACAGCGACAGCACCGTGGCGCTGACGTGGTGCGGGCCGCCCCATTGGCCGTGCTCGAGCGCGTGCCGCAAGGTCGCGGGCGCGATCCTGCCGGCGTCTCCCGGCAAGCCGACGAGCTTGAGGCCGCCGCCGAAGAATTCCGGTGCTCCGCATTCGTCGGTCGCAATATGCGACTCGGCATGGCACAGCACCGCGCCCCACGGCGGGGTGAGATGGGCGAGCGCCAGCGCATTCGCCGCCGTGCCGGTCGCCACCAGGAAGACCGCGACCTCGTGCTCGAACACGTCGGCGAACCTGCGCTCGACCCGTTGCGTCCAGGCATCTCGGCCATAGGCAAGCGCCGCGCCCTCGTTGGCGCCGGCGATGGCGGCGAGGATCTCGGGCGCGATGCCGGCGGCGTTGTCGCTGGCGAAATTCATGTTTGTTCCGCCTGTAGGGTGGGCAAAATCGCCTACCGTGCTGTTTCAGGTGGGCACGGCGCGCGCGCGATTTTGCCCACGCGGAAACAGTACAGCATGCGCGCCTTTGCCCACCCTACGAGCCACTCGCTACTCCCGCTCATACACATACCGGATCAGCGCATCGATCGAGATCGCGCCTGGGCCGACCGACAACAGCACCATCAGGATCGACACCCAATAGACGTGCGCGGCCCACCACATCCCGGGCACGACATAGACCTGCATCAGCACCACCATGGCCAGAAGCCCGAGCGCGGCGAACCGGCTGGCGAAGCCCAGCATGAGGCAGATCGGCAGCACGAACTCGGCATAGGTGAACAGGTAGGCGGCGACGGTCGGCGGCATCGGCAGATTGGCGTAGTCGGTCTCGAACATCTGGAAGGTCGAGGGCTTGATCGCCGTCGGCAGCACGACCGAGAGATCCTCGAGGCCGCGCAGGTTCAGATTGATCGGAACGCGCGGGCCTTCGATCTTGCTCTGGCCCGACAGGAAGAACACCCGCGCCATGACGAACCGCAGTCCCAGCGCCACCAGCGCGTAGGGGATGACCGCGCACAGGGCGATGAGCTTGTCGATGATCAGCGCGACGATCGAACGCGATCGCGCCGGACGTGCCGGAATGTCGGTCATGGGAGCCCCCCTTTTCGGGCGAAAGGCGAACCTTCAGCAATCGGAAACACAGCCGGTTCTGGCCAATCCCAACTCGCTATTCGCCATTCGCCGTCCGTAACAGCCCCGCCACAATTGCGACGCTAGGCTCCTGCTCAGTTTTTGACCCGCCGCGCCGGAGACAATTGCACAAAAGCGGCATTTCACCGTAGGCGTTTTCACGTTTAGAATTTGCAGGTAACTCATCTAGGCGACAAGAACTATCGGCGCGAGAGGGAGCGGTGTCGGCAGTTCATAGCCAGACGAAACGCAGGCTACCTGAATAACGTCAAGCGTGTTAACGGGCACTCTTTCTAAGACAAGGCTACCTGTTCCATTCTCTGGGAGGGACATGTGTTTAGGGCGGTCATGAGTGCCGTGGTATTGGTCGTGCTTTCAGCCAAGCTGACCGTGGCCGCAGATATCTTCGTACGGGGCTCACCTGGATATCCGCAGGACGATCGAAATTTTCTGCTGATCATGGGTAAGATAACGACGGGCGATGATATCAAATTCAAGTCTGTCATACTGGATACAGTTCAAAAGGGGATATTCATCGATACAGTCGTGATCTACTCTCCGGGTGGAGCCGTCGGCCCAGCGCTGAAAATTGGGCGGTACATTCGTGCGCTTCGCACGCAGACTTATGGGCCATACGTCACGGAACCATATTTTGTAGGGACGCAGTTTTGTCCTGTGTATTCAAGGAACACGAAGGAATATTTTGTGATGGAGTACAATTGGAAAACTGGACGTGGCGACAGCAGGTGTATCTGCGCCAGTGCTTGCTTTCTAATTTGGGCAGGCGGCATTTGGGGCGTTGGGAACACGGGAACACTGAACGAGAAGATTCTTATTCATCGGATTGCGTTTGATCCCACTGAATATGGAGGTCTGTCAGAAGGCGAAGCGAGACGTCGCTACGAACTTGCTCAACAGGCCGTTGAAGGATATCTGCGAGAAATGGGAGTACCGGAATTCACCATACAAAGGATGTTTACAATTCCATCAGGTAGGACTGAGTATCTGTCGAAGCAGGAGCAATCGGTTCTAAAACAAACGCCCCCGTATTTAGGAGAGTTCGTGGCAGCGAAATGTAGAGGCGGCAGTAGCTCATGCGGTGATCAAATGCGCCGGCAGTTCTTTTTCGATGGCGCAAAAGAAGTTGAGAGAATGGATTGACGTCGTTGCAAATCGCCAGAGAGCTATGTCGGCAGGGTCTTGAAGCCTCCCTGTTCACGTCCTGGTGGACTTGGGCGCGCAGATTGTGATCGAGCTCGCGAAGCGCCATGCGCCGCCGCCCGTAACAGCCCTGCCACATTGCCACGCTAGGCTCATGCCGCGTTTTTGGGCAGCCGGAGCGGAAACAATTGCAGAAAAGCTGCATTTGCCCATAGGCGAGCCCTTGTCTTCAAGTTTAGAATTTGGCAGGGTAAAGTAGGACAGTATTGCTGTCCCAATAGGCGGTTCCGCCGGATGCCGGGTCGGCCGGCGATACGGCATCGGGCGGTCGGCCGCGGTGCATGGTGCATCGCGAAACTGTTTCAGACGAGCGGCGACGCGCCGAGCCAAGGCGCGGCGGCAAGCCGCCAACGGATCAAAGCAGCGCGGTGCGCTTGGCCTGGGGCCGCGGCACGGACCAGGCGCGGTGGGCCGGCGGGTCCGCCGAGAGGCGAGTTGCGGCATTGCGCCGGTGAGGCGAGGACCAGAATGAGCGCGAGACGAGATCGCGGAAGACGCGGCGGGCGCGACGCTCCGGACCGGAGCGCCGCGGCGGACGCGCGCGCGCCGCGCTTCGAGGCGACGCCAAGTCCGGTCGCGCAAGGTCTGTACGATCCGGCGCTCGACAAGGATTCCTGCGGCGTCGGCTTCATCGCCGACATCAAGGGCAAGAAGTCGCACAAGCTGGTCGAGGACGCGCTCGCCATCCTGTGCAATCTGGAGCACCGCGGCGCGGTCGGCGCCGATCCGCGCGCCGGCGACGGCGCCGGCATCCTGGTGCAGATCCCGCACAAGTTCTTCGCCAAGAAGGCCGACCGGCTGGGCTTCGCGCTGCCGAATCCGGGCGAGTACGCGGTCGGCGCCCTGTTCATGCCGCGCGATCCGGACTGGCGGCAGGTGATCCGCGACATCTGGCTGCAGATGATCAAGCGCGAGGGCATGACGCTCATCGGCTGGCGCGACGTGCCCACCGACAACTCGACGCTCGGCGAATCGGTGAAGCCGACCGAGCCGGTGCACCAGCAGGTGTTCATCGGCCGCGGCAGGAAGATCAGGAGCGAGACCGAGTTCGAGCGCCGGCTCTACATCCTGCGCAAGTCGATCTCGGCCGCGATCTATACCCGCAAGGAGCGGCGGCTGTCCGGCTACTACCCGGTCTCGATCTCCTGCCGCACCGTCATCTACAAGGGCATGTTCCTCGCCGACCAGCTCGGCACCTACTATCCCGACCTGCACGACAAGGATTTCGAGAGCGCGCTCGCGCTGGTGCACCAGCGCTTCTCCACCAACACCTTCCCGACCTGGTCGCTCGCGCACCCCTATCGGATGATCGCCCACAACGGCGAGATCAACACCCTGCGCGGCAACAACAACTGGATGGCGGCGCGGCAGGCCTCGGTGTCCTCGGACTTGTTCGGCGACGACATCAGCAAGCTGTGGCCGATCTCCTACGAGGGCCAGTCCGATACCGCCTGCTTCGACAACGCGCTCGAATTCCTGGTGCAGGGCGGCTACTCGCTCGCGCACGCGATGATGATGATGATCCCCGAGGCGTGGGCGGGCAATCCGCTGATGGACGAGGAGCGGCGCGCCTTCTACGAGTACAACGCGGCGCTGATGGAGCCTTGGGACGGCCCGGCGGCGATCGCCTTCACCAACGGCCGGCAGATCGGCGCCACGCTCGACCGCAACGGGCTGCGCCCCGCGCGCTACTTCGTGACCCGCGACGGGCGCATCATCATGGCCTCCGAGATGGGGGTGCTGCCCATCCCCGAGAAGGACATCGTCACCAAGTGGCGCCTGCAGCCGGGCAAGATGCTGCTCGTCGATCTCGACGAGGGCCGTCTCATTCCCGACGAGGAGCTCAAGGCGACTCTGGCCAAGAGCCACCCCTACAAGGAATGGCTCGAGCGCACCCAGATCGTGCTCGAGGACCTGCCCGGCGCGCCGAGCGAGGCCGCGCCGCTTTCAAACCTGGCACTGCTCGATCGCCAGCAGGCCTTCGGCTACACGCAGGAGGACTTGCGCATCCTGATGTCGCCGATGGCGGTGCAGGGCGAGGAGGCGGTCGGCTCCATGGGCAACGACACGCCGATCTCGGCGCTGTCCGACAAGCCCAAGCTGCTGTTCACCTATTTCAAGCAGAACTTCGCGCAGGTGACCAACCCGCCGATCGATCCAATTCGCGAAGAATTGGTCATGAGCCTGGTGTCGATCATCGGGCCGCGGCCGAACCTGTTCGACCTCGAAGGCAGCTCGCGGCTCAAGCGCCTGGAGGTGCGGCAGCCGATCCTCACCGACGCGGACCTGGAGAAGATCCGCGCCATCTCGGAGGTCGGCAGCGGGCACTTCAAGTCGCGCATCCTCGACACCACCTGGCCGGCCGAGCAAGGCGGCGCCGGCCTCAAGGAAGCGCTCGATACGCTCTGCGTGCGCGCCGAAGCGGCGGTGCGCGAGGGCATCAACATCATCATCCTGTCGGATCGCCGCGCCGGCGCCGAGAACATCCCGATCCCGTCGCTGCTCGCCTGCGCGGCGGTGCATCATCACCTGATCCGCCAGGGCCTGCGCACGTCGGTCGGGCTGGTGGTCGAGTCGGGCGAGCCGCGCGAGGTCCACCATTTCTGCTGCCTCGCCGGCTACGGCGCGGAGGCGATCAATCCCTATCTCGCGTTCGAGACGCTGATCGCCATGAAGGACGATCTGCCGCAGAAGCTCGACGAGAAGGAGATCGTCAAGCGCTACATCAAGTCGATCGACAAGGGAATCCTCAAGGTGATGTCCAAGATGGGCATCTCGACCTATCAGTCGTATTGCGGCGCGCAGATCTTCGACGCCGTGGGCCTGCGGTCCGACTTCGTCGCCGAATATTTCACCGGCACCGCCACCCGCATCGAGGGCGTCGGCCTGGAGCAGATCGCCGAGGAGGCGGTCCGCCGCCACCGTGACGCCTTCGGCGACGCGCCGATCTACCGCAACGCGCTCGACGTCGGCGGCGAATACCAGTTCCGCGTCCGCGGCGAGGATCACGTCTGGACCGCGCAGACGGTCGCGGCGCTGCAGCACGCGGTGCGCGGCAACCTGCCAGACGAGTTCAAGGCCTACGCCAAGGTCAGCAACGAGCAGTCCGAGCGGCTGCTCACCATTCGCGGCCTGTTCCGGCTGAAGTCGGCGGAGGACGACGGCCGCAAGCCCATTCCGATCGAGGAGGTCGAGCCCGCCAAGAGCATCGTGCGCCGCTTCTCGACCGGCGCGATGTCGTTCGGCTCGATCTCGCGCGAGGCCCACACCACGCTCGCCATCGCGATGAACCGGATCGGCGGCAAATCGAATACCGGCGAGGGCGGCGAGGAGGCGGACCGCTTCAAGCCGATGCCGAACGGCGATTCCATGCGTTCGGCGATCAAGCAGGTGGCATCGGGCCGCTTCGGCGTGACGACCGAGTACCTCGTCAACTCCGACATGATGCAGATCAAGATGGCGCAGGGCGCCAAGCCCGGCGAAGGCGGACAATTGCCCGGGCACAAGGTCGACAAGATCATCGCCAAGGTGCGCCACTCGATGCCCGGCGTCGGCCTGATCTCGCCGCCTCCGCACCACGACATCTATTCGATCGAGGACCTGGCGCAGCTGATCTTCGACCTCAAGAACGTCAATCCCGAGGGCTTGGTGTCGGTGAAGCTCGTCTCGGAAGTGGGCGTCGGCACGGTCGCGGCCGGCGTCTCCAAGGCGCGCGCCGATCATGTCACCATCGCGGGCTTCGAGGGCGGCACCGGCGCTTCGCCGCTGACCTCGATCAAGCACGCCGGCTCGCCCTGGGAGATCGGCCTCGCCGAGACCCACCAGACGCTGGTCGCCAACCGGTTGCGCGGGCGCATTGCCGTGCAGGTCGACGGCGGCATCCGCACCGGTCGCGACGTGGTGGTCGGCGCGCTGCTCGGCGCCGACGAGTTCGGCTTCTCCACCGCGCCGTTGATCGCCGCCGGCTGCATCATGATGCGCAAGTGCCACCTCAACACCTGCCCGGTCGGCGTCGCCACCCAGGACCCGGTGCTGCGCGCCCGGTTCAAGGGCCAGCCCGAGCACGTCATCAACTTCTTCTTTTTCGTGGCCGAGGAGGCGCGCGAGCTGATGGCGGCGATGGGCTTCCGCACATTCGCCGAGATGATCGGCCAGCTGCAGATGCTCGACAAGCGCCAGGTGATCGAGCACTGGAAGGCGAAGGGGCTCGATTTCTCCAAGCTGTTCTTCAAGCCGCAGGCGCCCAAAGGCGTCGCCATCCACAACTGCGAGCCGCAGGACCACAAGATTTACAAGATCCTCGACCGCCGCCTGATCGCCGAGGCGCAGGCCGCGCTCGACCGCGGCGCGCCGGTGCGGATCGTGACCACGATCAAGAACACCGATCGCACGGCCGGAGCGATGCTCTCGGGCGAGGTGGCCAAGCGCTACGGCCACGAGGGGCTGCCCGCCGGCACCATCCACGTCAAGCTCACCGGCACCGCCGGGCAGAGCTTCGGCGCCTGGCTCGCGCGCGGCGTGACCTTCGAGCTCGAAGGCGACGCCAACGACTACGTGGGCAAGGGCCTCTCGGGCGGACGCATCATCGTGCGGCCGGCGGCCGACGCCGGCATCGTGCCCGAGGAATCGATCATCGTCGGCAACACCGTGCTGTACGGCGCGATCGAGGGCGAATGCTATTTCCGCGGTATCACCGGCGAGCGCTTCGCAGTGCGCAATTCGGGCGCCATCGCGGTGATCGAGGGCGCCGGCGACCATTGCTGCGAATACATGACCGGCGGCATCGTGGTGGTGCTCGGCCGCACCGGGCGCAACTTCGCGGCCGGAATGTCGGGCGGCATCGCCTACGTGCTCGACGAGGACGGCAGCTTCGCGTCGCGCTGCAATATGGCGATGGTCGAGCTCGAGCCGATGCCCGAGGAAGAGGAAGCCAGCGCCCGCATCTATCACCACATCCACGACCTCGAATCGCACGGCCGGGTCGAGGTGCTGGACGACATGACGCGCTACGACGTCGAGCGGCTCCACCTGCTGATCACGCGGCACCAGCGTTTCACCGGCTCGGCGCTCGCCGCCAAGATTCTCGCCGAGTGGAAGACCTATTGCCCGATGTTCCGCAAGGTGATGCCGCTCGAATACCGCCGCGCGCTGGCCGAGATGGAGAAGGCGCGCACGATGCAGGCGGCCGAATAGCGTTTTCATGATCATCTACGGCGACCTCGCGTCCGGAAACTGCCTGAAGGTCAAGTACACGGCCGATTACCTCGGCCTGCCCTATCGCTGGGCGGCCGTCGACATCACGAAGGGGGAAAGCCGAACCCCCGAGGCCCTGCGCCGCAATCCGATGGGACAGGTGCCTGCGATCGAGCTCGATGACGGTCGCTGCCTGGCGCAGTCGAACGCCATCATCCGGTTCCTGGCGCGCGGTAGCGCGCTGCTGCCGGAAGACGCCTTCGCGCAGGCCAAGATCGACGAATTGCTGTTCTGGGAGCAGTACAGCCACGAGCCCTATATCGCGGTCTGTCGTTTCCACATGTTTTATCTGGGGCGGCCGAAGGAGGCGCGCGAGCCGGCGCGGGTCGAGCGCGGGGAAGCCGCCCTGGATTTGATGGAAAGGTTGCTCGTCGGCCGCGATTGGCTCGTCGGCTCGACGATGACGATTGCCGACATCGCGTTGCTTGCCTACACAAGGCTGGCACACGAGGGCGGTTTCGACCTTGCGCGCCGACCGGGCGTGGCGGCATGGATCGCGCGCGGCGACCAAGCGCTCGGCCTCGAGCCAGCGCTGGCTCCGATCGCATAGGCTCAGGCATTCAAGTTCTGATGGGCAAGATCACCGGTTTTCTCGAATTCGAGCGCAACGACCGCCACTACCAGCCGGTCGAGGAGCGCATCAAGCACTGGCGCGAATTCGTCCTGCCGCTGCCCGAGGAGGACAACAGGAAGCAGGCCGCGCGCTGCATGGATTGCGGCATCCCCTACTGCCAGGGCACCAACCTCACCACCGGCGCTCCGACCGGCTGCCCGGTGAACAACCAGATCCCGGACTGGAACGATCTGGTCTATCGCGGCGACTGGCAGGAAGCCGCGCGCAACCTCCACACCACCAACAATTTCCCGGAGGTCACCGGCCGCATCTGCCCGGCGCCGTGCGAGGCCTCGTGCACGCTCAATATCGACGACAACCCGGTCACGATCAAAACCATCGAATGCGCCATCGTTGACCGCGCCTGGGACAATGGCTGGGTCAAGCCGGAGATCCCGAGCGTAAAGACCGGCAAGAAGGTC
>JBEVIH010000019.1:0-20306 GCA_040510815.1 Xanthobacteraceae bacterium
AGTCGGCGAACTTCTCGATGTCGCCGAACGGCCCGTCGAGCAGGATGACGCCGTGCAGGCGGCCGTCGACCGCGCCGGACTGCAGGATGAAGGCCGCCGGATGATAGCCGCCGCTGTAGGCAGCGATGACCACCGGCGCGCGCTCGAACGTGCCGCGCACGCGGTCGTCGCCGTAGAGCTGCGCCAGGCGTTCGGCGGCTTCGCCGAGATATTGCGTGAACGCGCCGGGCTGCCAGAACCGGCCGGCGCTCGAATCGAGTGCATCGACGGCGAATTGCGGGACGACCAGCACGGCATTGAGCCCGGACTCGGCGACCTGCCGCGGCACCCCCTGGCGGTCCCGCACATCGCGCCCGAGCTTTGCCAGGTTGCCATGCAGGTAGACGACGATCACGGCCGGCCGCCGCGCATCGAAGCCGCGCGGGATCGAGAGCAGCACGCGTCGGTCGCTGTAGGTGAGGTCTTCCCAGTAGACGCCGCCGCGCGGCGAGGTGTGGCCCAGCCGGCCGTCCTCGATCACGTCGATGAACGGCTTGTTCTTTTCCGGGATTTGGCCGCGATAGGGGAACGGCGAATTTTCGAACGGCACCAACGCGATCTTGGACGAGGACAACGGCGCAAGCTCCCGTTTCGGCGCTTGGGCGGCGGCCGTCATCGCGCCTTGCAGCGCGAGCGCGGCGGCGAGCGTAGCGCTAAGTCGCCGCCACCGCCGCGGGCTCATGCGACACCGAAGGACGGCTGAGCGGCAACAGCACCGCGAAGAAGGCGGGAATGGCCACCAGATAGGCGCCGCCGGCGACCATCAGCACCGCGGCCAAGCCGAACGACGTCGCCACGATCGGAACGATGGCCGCGCCGATCACCGAGAAGCAGCCGTTGATGCCCCAGGCCCACAGGAACATGTGGTCCTTGCCGAGCCGCGCCAGCGTGGTCATGGCGATCGGCATCGGGAAGCCCATCAGGAAGGCGGGCGGGAAGATCAACGCGAAGCAGCAGATCAGGCGCAACGCATATGGAAGCGTGCCGATCAGGTCGAGCACGCGGTCGAGGAACAAGCCGTAGCCGATGAGGAGCGCGCTGATGGCAACGAAGATCTTCGGCATCACGGTGCGGGCGCGATCGAGGTAGCGCTCCGACACGAAGGCGCCGAGGCCGGAGAACACCAGCATCCCGGTGATCAGCACCGAGGCCGAGACGGTGGCGTTGCTCAGGGCCAGCACGAAGTCCGAGATCAGGCCGACCTCGACCATGATGTAGCCGGCACCCAGACAGGCGAAATACACGATGGTGCGGAATTTCCCCGGGTTGTGGCTGAAGATCGTGCGCCAGCCGAAGATCAACGGCAGCAGCACCAGCGACATCGCGGCCAGGCAGGCGATCGCCAGCGTCGCCCACAGCAGCAGGTAGCCCCACTCGTCCTGGAACAGCTCCAGCCGGTCAGTGGTGCGTGGCAGGTCGCCGGGTTTGACGTAGGCGGCGAAGTACGGCCGGTTGTTGGTCAGCGAGCGGGTGTCGAAGACGTAGCGGTGGGCGACATCCTCGAAGCCGCCGCGCACGAGGTGGTGCCAGACCAATTGGCCCATGGTGGTCGCCGGGACGACCGAAGACTCCGTTGGCGGCGCGCTGCCGCCGGCTTCGGCTTTCTCGCCGCCGGCGGCGTCCGATGGCGCCGGGTCATCGTCCTTGCCGGCGTGGCCCTCGGAAAACACTTGGCTCTGGTAGCCCTCGAGGACGCCCGCGGTCTGGCTCGGGTCGTAGTCGAAGCCCGGATAGTAGATCTCGTCGAACGACATCGCGCGCGTGTGCTCGCGCAGCTTGGCGACCTCCTCGGCGCCAAAGCCGCCGCGCTTGTAGAGCACGGTGGCGGTCGAGAGGTAGGTTGCCGCGACGAAGAACCGGTTGGCGATGTCGCCGTCGTCGACCTCGCGCGCCGCCGCCGCCATGGTGGTGTAGAGCTTGAGCACCGATTTCGGCGGCTCCTCCTTGTTCCACAGCGTCACCGAGAGCACGCCGCCGTCCTTGAGCGCGCGCATGTAGCTCTTCATGGCTTCGCGCGTGTAGGAGAACTTCTCGACGATGGCGAAGCCGCCCGGGCTCGACAGCCCGGCCGAGTCGGCGAGGCTGAGATCGATGACGTCGTAGCGATCCTTGGTGTAGGCCAGATAGAGCCGGCCGTCGTAGTCGATGACCCGCACCTTCGGGTCGTTGAGCACGTCGCCGGTGAAATCACGCAGTCCCTTGTCGGTGCGGAAGGCGTTGAGCACCGCCGGATTTCCCTCCGCCACGGTGACGCTCCTGGATTTGCTGTGCAAGGCGACCGAGGTCGAGATGCCGCCGCCGAACTGGACCACGAAGGTGTCGGGCGCCTGCTTGATCAGGTAGGGGTAGACCATCGGCAGGAAGCGGTAATAGGCGGTCTGGTCGGCCGGCAGGTCGCGGATGATGCCGCTCGGTCCCTCGCCGTCGACATACATGCCGAGATAGGCGTTGGACGGCATCTTCGGCAGGTTGAACGCCGCATTGTCGGAGAGCCCGGGCGCGAAGTGCAGATAGGAGCTCGAATAGACCTCGAGATAACCGAACGGCGACGCGCTCTCGTAGACGCGCTGATTGTCCGGGAATTTCCGCGCATACGACACGCCCTTGTAATCGGACACGGCGAGCTTGGGGATGTGCAGGAGCGGCGGCAGCGCAAAATGGGTGCCGATCGACGCCGCCGCCACGACCACGACCCACAGCGCGCCGCGCCTATCCGACAGCGCCGCGAACCAGAGCAGGCTGCCGGCGAGCCAAAGCAGCAGCGGCGCCACGATGAGGTTCTCGGGCGCCATGACATACATCGCCACCAGGAAGGCGAGGCCGCAGAGGCCCGCGCCGGAGAGGTCCGAGAAGTAGACGCGGCCGAAGATCCGGTTGGCCTTCAGGAACACGGTGCCGAGAAAGAAAGCGCCCGCCAGGAACGGCAGCATGTAGAGCATGAAATTTCCGAACAGCCGCCACTTCTGCATCGGATCGGAGATCAGAAAGATGGCGTTGAACGGAATCTGTTGCGCAACGAGATTCGACGCCACCGTCAGCGGACCGAACAACAGCAGCGAGGCCGCCGCCACGCCCTGCCAATGCCGGTCGAACCAGTCCTTGCGGATGCACATCACCGCGCTGGTCAGGCCGAAGCCCAGCATCGCGAGGCTGACCACGAGCGAGCCGAAATGGGCCCAGCTGCCGACCTGGAAGATTCGCATGATGCAAATCTGCAGCGCGATGACCGCGCCGGCCTCCAGGCCGACCGACAGGTAGAGCGCGGGCGAAGGGCGCAGATCGAGATCGAAGCGCGGCGCGGCGGACTGGGCCAGGCTCATCGAGCCCTCGGGACGGCGAGTCCAAACACTTGGTTCTTCACGGGAAAGTCTCTCGGACGCGAAGCGTCATCGAATCATCGGTCGGCAGCGGCGCGGCCGGACGACGACACATTAAAATATGTCGTCCTTGGGGCCGGCTGGCGCCGACGTCTTGACGCGCTTTTTACGGTGAATCGCTTGCGATCGCGTGCCGCAGAGTCACCGCGCCGGGTCTCAGCGCCGCCCGACGCGCCGGGCCAATCGGCTGGTCTTCGGACGCTCTGCGGCGACCGCTTCGGGTGTTCGTCTCGCGTCCACGTGCCCGAGCTGCCGTGACAGATCGTCGGCCGTGGCGATCAGGGATTTGACCACGGGGCCGTCCCAACCGCCGTTCATTGCGCCGGCGCGCCCCACCACGCAAATCACGGCCACGAGCTTGTCGCGGTAGTCGAAGATCGGCGCGGCGAGCGCATCGACGCCGGGCAGCAGCGGACCATGCGCCCGCGACAGACCGCGTGCGCGGATCTCGGACAGCAGCGCGGCCAATTCGTCGTCCGAAGGAACCGGCGAAGCCGAGGTCGTCGGCCGTCGGCGCTCCGCCGCGGCCATCGTTTGCGTGGCGGACGCCGGCAGGTGCGCGAG
Source organism: Xanthobacteraceae bacterium (assembly GCA_040510815.1). GTDB lineage: Bacteria > Pseudomonadota > Alphaproteobacteria > Rhizobiales > Xanthobacteraceae > VAZQ01. The sequence continues at coordinate 3,981 of JBEVIH010000019.1, forward strand.
GAACAAGCGGCCGATCGCCGTGGTCAGCAGCGGCAGCACGGTGCCGATGCGGACGTTCATCGTCACCAGATGGTCGCTCTCCTCGATCGCGACGATGGTCGGCCCGCGCTCGCCCCAGATCGCCGCCGTCACGGTCTCGTTGACGCGCTCGCGCAGGCGCGGCACCGCCTCCTGCAGTTGGCGCACCGGGCTCAGCCGCCCGAGACCGACGAGGCCGATGGTGACGGCGGCGGCGCCGATCTGGTAGCGGCCGGACTCCGGGTCCTGGGCGATGAGCCCGGCGCCGCGCAGGCTCGCGAGATAGCGGTGGACCTTGGCGCGCGGCATCCCGGTGGCGGCGGCCAGTTCCTTGAGCGGCAGGCTGCCGCCCTGCGCGGCCAGCGCCTTGAGCACCTTGGCGGCGATGCCGACCGATTGCACGCCGCTGCCGTTTTGGGCGCCGCTCGTTCGGCGCCGTCGTCGCTTGTCGCCGGGCATGGCCGCTCCTTGAGCCTCGTTACGCAATATGATACGCGTTTCGTACTGTGTTATAAAGGACAAACGTGAACGGGAGAGAGCGCCATGGCCGAGAGCTTGCGAGCAGTGACCGTCGCCCCGAAAGGCATGGGGCTCTACGACTTCGTCGCCCATCAGGAGGGCTTCTTCGCCGCCGAGGGGCTCGACGTCGATCTCGACTGGAAGACCTTCCGCGGCACGCAGTCGAGCTGGAAGGGCATGGAGTATTTCCAGCGCCCGCAGGACCGGCCGTACACGCAGGACAAGCGCGACATCATCCAGGGCGCCTGCGTCTGGGGCACGATCTGCAACGCCAGCGCCGGCATGGGAAAGATGGTGCCGGACGCCTACGGGGTGTCGCCGTGGGCGATTTTCGTGCGTCCGGATTCGAAGATCCGCCGGCCGGAGGATCTCAACGACGTGCCGGTTTCGGTCGGCATGCGCGCCGGCAGCCATTTCAACGTACCGTACCGACTGGAGAAATATCTGCCGCTCGAGAACATCAAGGTGGTCAATACCGGCGGCTTCGGCGCCCGGCTCAAGGCCCTGCTCGACGGCGAGGTCGAGGCCGCGAGCCTGTTGCCGCCGCAGATCGCGATGGCCGAGCAGCTCGGCCTGCGCAAGATCATAGAGGACACGTTCAAGACCCTGTGGTGGGTCCCGGATCACTTCGTGCCGGATGTCGTGCGCGGCTATCTGCGCGCGCTCGAGCGCGCCGAGAAGGCCATGGATGCCGACATGGCCAAGTACCTGCCGTTGTGGAAGCTCGCGGTCCCCGCCGAGTTCGAGAGCTACCATCCATGGGACTTCGCGAAGTTCGGGCGCGGCGAGCGGTTCTACTACCGCACGCTCCCGCGCGAGGAATTCGACGAGACGCTGGCGCAGGTCGAGCGCTGGGGGCTCGATCAGCACCTCAAGGATCGCAGCTACGAGAAGCTGAGCTACGCGACGACGTCCTGAGTGACCGCAGGTCGGGTCGAGTTCTTCGCGAGACCCAACATGGTGCGGTGTGAAAGTGTTGGGTCTCGCAAGTGCGAGACCCAACCTGCAGGCTGCTGAATTAGCGCTTGCGGCGCGCTGCTGTCTTCGCGCGCGCCTTGCCGCTCTTCTTTGCGGCCGCGCGCGCCGACGTCCTCGCCGGCCGCTCGCCCGGTGCCTGTTTCGGCTCGAACCGATAGGTCACGCCGCCGACCGAGATGCCGTTCGCCTCCACGGCGATTGTGATGTCCCGATCGTGCGGATCGACGTCGGCGTCGGTGAACTTCTGACCCGGCGTCAGCTCAAACGAAAGCTCGCGGTCGGTGCCGGCTTGCAGCGCGAACCGGGGGCTGTCGAGGCCGGCGAAGCCCAGCTTCCATTTGGCTTTCGCGAGCCACTTCGGCAGAATGACATGCAACTGCATGGCGGCCGACGTGCGCAGAACATTGATGCAGCTTTGAAGTTCGCTCTCCCCGGCTCCAGGGCGCGCATCGGTCAGGTTGAATCGCGCGCGCTCGAATGTGCCGGACCGACGGGTGCCAGGCGTCTCCTCATCACATCCCATCACCCACATCACACCACGTGGATCTCGACCGCGACGCCTCCGGTGATCTGGTTCGTCTCGGCGTGGCGCTGCACGAGATGGGTCTTGATCACGTCGCCTGTTCGCGCGCGAGGCGGCACGGTGATGCTGAAGCCGACGACCCTCGGCGAGCCTGACGGCAGATCCATGGACACTCGCGCCTTCTTGCCCGGAGGAAACGGCAGTCGAGATGCGTCCGCGAAGCGCTCCGCGATCAATTCAAGATGGTCGGATGTCATCATCGCATTCTTGGGCGCCCTGCGCGCGGTATGGGGATGCGCGCCGCAGTCCAGCAGTTCGTGCGGCGGGGGCGGCGGACTGGCTTTGATCCCCCAATCCACCCGCTGCGTTCGCGCGTCGGCGGCGGCGAGCAGCTCATTGGAGGTCGAAACCAGGCTGAGGTCGTACTTATCGTCTGCGGGGTCGCGCCAGGCCTCGATGTGGTAGCGCGGCGAAACCCCGCGCCGCACGTTGAGGAGCACCACCGGCACGATGATGAATTTGTTGGGCTTGAGGTCGACGATCGTCAGGTTCTTCTGGGCGAGATTGTTGTGCTCCCACACGTGCAGGCCGGGCGCCGGGTGCTCGGTCTTGCTGATGACCGATGCCAGCAGGCAGGTATGGCTTCCCGCCGCCGGAACTTGTGACCGGGGCCAGCGCGCTTTGACGATCCGCGTTTCGTTCGGCCCCAGGTCGAATTCCGCCTTCACGGCGATGCTCGGAACAAAGTCGCCGGGAAAGACGAACTCGGTGCCGGCAAACGCCTTGGCGTGAAACGTCACCACGAAATGCCGACAGCGGCCCGCCGACGCCTTGTTGCGAACGCGCGCGTAGAACCAGTTGTCCTGTCCGAACTCGGGCGACTGATGGACGGTTCCGCCGTCGTCCCGGTTGCGGACCCAGAGATCCGGGGAATCCCAGAAAGCGCCGGCCCAGGGATTGGCGCCGGGATCGGCCGCGTCGTCCTTGAGCCAGAGATCGGGCGCCGGGGCCGGGTCGGGATAGCCGTAGATGAAGCGATGAAACGCATCCACGATCCCGAGCTTCCCCGTCCTCGACAGCAGAAACTCCTCGAGCATCTCGGTGGAAACGGGGTTGCCCTTGTAGGCGCGGTAAAAGGCGCCCATCTGGCTGTTGAGAGCGCCCACGCCGAGCATCGCCGCTATTCCTTTCCAGAATTTTGCGCCGTCGGCATAGGAATTCCCGGGCGTTCTGCGCTGCCATGGATCGCGCGAGCAGAGCGTGATGGGAGCAGCCGAAAAGTCGAAAGGAATCGCGTCATCGGCTCCGTCATCGTGAAACGTGGTGAAGGCCTCGTCCCACCAGCCGTGCTCCTGACCGGACGGCTTCACGCCGCGGGCGTACCAGCTATGAAACGTTTCGTGCAGCAGCGCGCCTGAACCGGTGGTCGTGCCGCCCTCGTACTCCATTCCGCCGACGTTGAAGAACGCCACGAACCGGTTGCCGTGCGCGTAGGCGCCGTAGTCGTTCTCGTTCTCGGTCAGGAAGTTCTTGATCAGGTTGATTTGCACGGTGAGGTCGACAGGGCCGCCCGTCAGCTTCCACCCCTCGACGGTCACGTTCGTGCCGGAGACCGGCAGCACGACCGTGTCGGAGCGCGATTCCAGCGTGTCCGATGCCCGGACCTCGAGCAGCGGCGAGACCGCGGTGAAGCGGCTTGGAAAATCGACGGCCCAATGATTCGCCCCGAGACCGGTGACCGTTCCGTTGGTGATGACCGAGTGGGCGGCGAGCGTGTTGATGATCCGGATGTCGAGGTGAATGCTGAACTGGTCGAAAATCAGATTGGCCGGCATCCACGCTTCGAGATAGCGGCCCGCGTACAGGTCGGAGAGGCCGAGGCTCCATCGCAATTTCGGTCCCGCACCCCACTCGACCGCGGGCGGATAGTTTCCGGCGAGCTGCGAGGCCGGCGTCCCGATCTGATATTGCACGCGCAGCGTATGGACCGAGCCCGCGCCCAGCGCCGATTGGACGATTCGAAGCTCGGTAAGCGCGCCGCCGCCGAAATCGTGGAGGGCCAGCTGCGCCACCGGAAGCGGTGCGCCGTCGAGCCAGGCGCCGGTGATGGTCTGTCGCAAGTCGAAAACGGGATTGCCCCCCGTCGGCCCGACCGTGAATGCGATGGTCGCATCCGCCGTGCCGCTTTGTGTGGCGCCGTCGAATAGGAATTTCACGTCAATCGATTGAATGTCGATCGGCACGGCCAGCAGGCCGGCGACCGTCTTGGGCGGAGGAGCCAAGTGAAAATTGGTCTGTGCCATGGATTCGTGCCCCTCTTCTTCAGCGGATCTTTGGGTCACGCAGGCTTGTCGCCCGACCGATAAGCGTCTCAACCTATGAGAGAAATTTTTGATTTAGTCAACCCCTATTTGGCATCCGGTGCCGGGCCGGGTGCGAGGAGGCGTGCCCGCCGACCCGTCCTTGCAGGCCATGCAATCGGCGGCGCATCGCGATGACGATCGGCGCTCGCAGGGGAGGTGCATTGCCCCGCGAGTCAGTGGATACTGGATGTTCCGATTTCTCCGGAGCAAGACAAAGCAATCAACGATGACACGCGTGTGTCGTCATTTGTCACGCTCTCATCCCGTGCAGGACAACAATGAAAAACATCAACCCCAATCCGTTCACCACCCGGCCCGAGATCGACGGCACCTTCGGCGTCGTCACCTCGACCCATTGGATCGCCACCGCGGTCGGCATGGCGACCTTGGAGAAGGGCGGCAACGCCTTCGACGCCGCGGTCGCCACCGCCTTCACGTTGCAGGTGGTCGAGCCGCATCTCAACGGCCCGGGCGGCGACGTTCCGGTCATCGTCCACGACGTGCGCAAGCGCAAGGTCGAGGTGATCTGCGGCCAGGGCCCGGCGCCGGCCGCCGCCACCATCGCCCATTACCGCAGCGAGGGCCTCGACATGGTGCCGGGCACCGGCCTGCTCGCCGCCTGCGTGCCCGGCATGTTCGACACCTGGATGCTGCTGCTGCGCGACTACGGCACCTTGCGGCTCGCCGACGTGCTGGCGCCGGCGATCTTCTACGCCAGCCAGGGCCATCCGCTGGTCGAGCGTGCGAACGCCACCATCGCGACGGTCGCCGAGCTGTTCCGCACCCATTGGCCGACCTCGGCGGCGGTCTACCTGCCCGCCGGCAAGCCGCCGCCCACCGGCACGCTGTTCACCAACAAGGCGCTGGCCGAGACCTACACGCGCGTGCTGCGCGAGGCCGAGAGCGCCGGCGGCGATCGCGTCAAGCAGATCGAGAGGGCGCGCCTGACCTGGGGGGAAGGATTCGTCGCCGAGGCGATCGACCGCTTCTGCCGCACCCAGGAGATCATGGATACCAGCGGCGAGCGCCATCGCGGCGTGCTCACCGGCGAGGACATGGCGCGCTGGGAGGCGCATGTCGAGGCGCCGCTCACCTACGACTATGGCCGCTACAGCGCCTGCAAGGCCGGCGCCTGGTCGCAAGGCCCGGTGATGCTGCAGCAGCTGGCGCTGCTCAAGGGCTTCGATCTCGACGACGCCGATCCGGTGAGCGCGGATTTCGTCCACACCCTGGTCGAATGCTCCAAGCTCGCCTACGCGGACCGCGAGAAATTCTACGGCGATCCCGACTTCGCCGAGGTGCCGATGACGACCTTGCTGTCGGACGCCTACAACGACGAGCGGCGCAAGCTGGTCGCCGACAAGGCCTCGCTCGAGCTGCAGCCCGGCTCGGTCGAGGGCTTCGGCGCGGTGGTGAAGCTCAAGCGCGAGGACGGGGCGCGGCGCGCGGTCGGCGCCATGGGCGCCGGCGAGCCGACCGTCGGGCGGCTCGGGGAGATGCGCGGCGACACCGTGCACTTCGACATCGTCGACCAGGCCGGCAACATGGTCTCGGCGACGCCCTCGGGCGGCTGGCTGCAATCATCGCCGGTGATCCCTGAGCTCGGGTTCGGTCTCGGGACGCGCGGCCAGATGTTCTGGCTGGAGGAGGGCCATCCGGCCTCGCTGGCGCCGGGCAAGCGGCCGCGCACCACCTTGTCGCCGACCATGGCGCTGCGCGACGGCGAGCCCTACTTGGCCTGGGGCTCGCCCGGCGGCGACCAGCAGGACCAGTGGACCACGCAGCTGTTCCTGCGCCACGTCCACGCCGGAATGAACCTGCAGGAGGCGATCGACGCGCCGGCCTGGCACTCCGAGCATTTCCCGATCTCGTTCTGGCCGCGCACGGCGCGGCCCGGCGTGCTGGTGGTCGAGGGCCGGCTGCCGGCCGAGACCGTCAAGGAGCTCGAGCGGCGCGGCCACGTGGTCGAGGTCGACGCCGACTGGTGCGAGGGCCGCCTCACCGCCGCCGCGCGCGACGGCCGCCGCCGCCGCGCCGCCGCCAATCCGCGCGGCATGCAGGGCTACGCGGCGGGGCGGTAAGGCTCTGCGAACGCCCAGCTAATCCTTGGTCCACGCCGGCAGGGGTTCTCCGCGCCTCCAGGGCTCGCGCCGCCAGGCGGGAATGATCCGCAAGCACCGCAGCGTCGGCAGGACCAGGCAGAAGAACAGGGCGCCGACTGCAACTCCCACCCAGGCGGCGCGTGGTGCAAGGGCGAGTCCCTTCCAAAAGGTCGATAGAAGGAAAACAACCTCGAGCGCATACAGCGCCGTCGACGAAAGCCCCGGATTCGGCCGATAACCCAGCGCATACAAAGCCCAATGCGACACGACACTGTCGCCGATCCGCGCCCCGAGCAAAACCCCCAACGCGCCGACGGTTGTGGGCAAGGCCAGCGCTCCAACGATCGGAAGCCATCCGGCAATGGCCGCGAGGCCCACGCCCCACAGGATGATGGTGAGCAACACCGTGAACGACACGAAACCCAGCCAGTTGGGAAGCCACACTCCCACTACCGCGCCGAACACCCGCCAGAGCGGCACGGCCTCGCCCTTCCATTCCTGAAGGATATGAATGAGCGTGAACGCCAGGTTGCAACCCAAGATGAGGAAGAGGGCGGTGGCGGAGCCAAACAGCGAGACTTGATTCAGATGGTCCAACATTGAAGTCATCGCACTCCTCCATCGGGCTGGATTGGCGAGTCGGACTTCTTCAAACTGGTCGATCTGGCCGCTTCAGGATCGAACGAATTGAAACATACGACAAGTGAGACGCCATTGCAGCTCACGTTGCGAGCGGCTGCCGAGAAAGTGGCGTGCGCCGCCGCCAATCCGCGCGGCACGCAGGGCTCGCCGCCGGGCGGTGAGCCCTGTCAGCAGATCAGAAATCATAGAGCGCAGCCACGCTGTAGCCTTGCGTCCACACCGTGCGCCCGCCGCGGGCGAAACCCATCGCGTACGTGCTGCCTACGGGCGCCGGCAGGGTCTGCACGATTGCGCCGTCCGTCATGGAGAGCAATCCAATCCGCGGGCGGTCACCCTGCGGCATCAGTCCGACCAGCGCGTAGCGGCCATCCGGGCTGATCGCCGGGGTGGGAAACTCGTAGTCGTTGGTGGCGGTGGCGCGAACGCTCCACAGCGCACGCCCGCTCTCGAGATCGTGCAAGGCGGCCAAAACGCCTTCGACCGGCCGCCCCGGACTGCACCCCGTCAGACGGATACATATTCCTCCTTCCGTCCGCAGCAGCCGGACCACCAGGACGCGCGAGCCGTCCGGCGAGAGCACCATTCGGGAGGTGACATCGCCGGGATAGGGATCGGGGATCACGCGCGGGGCTTCGCCCTGAGTCCATACCACCCATTGCCCCACGCTCAGGAGCACGCGCACCTTGTCGTCCGGCAGCACTGTCGCGGCGGCGTTCCTCACCAGCACCCAAGGGGGCGTGCCTGGCCCGCGGGCGCGCAGCGGTTCGATGGCGTCGAACAGCAGGCTGTCGAGCACGCGGCCGTGCGCCGCATCGACGATCGCGAAGGTCGGCGCCGGGTCTTGGTGCTCGGGCCGGTAGTAGCCGCCGCGGGTGCCGAACTGGGCAACCGCCAGCCCGTCGCCGCCCGCCCACAACAGCGCATCGAGCGGGCCGGCGCCGTACTGGAGCGGCGGGAGCGGCTGCAGGCCGCCGCCTTCGAGCGTATGCACCGGCCGCATCGCGGTGACCGCAAACCCGAGCGGGCGCTCCCGCTCGTGCGTTGCCGTCCACAGGAACTGCGAGTGCGACGCCCACGCAACGGCCCGAGCGGCACGAAATTTGGCCGCTTCGAACGTCGCGAACACCCCGAGGTCGGCCTGGTAGTCGATCCAGCCGCCGCGGCCGTCGAGCCGGCCGACCCGCAGGATCGTGTCGTGCTCGTAATAAGCGATGGACTGCCCGTCGGGCGAAATCATCGGGGCGCTGGTCGGGTAGTAGGTCTGCCGTAGCTTCAGGCAATAAATCTGCGCCAGCACCAGCGGGCCGACGCCCGTAGGCATGAGGTCCGCGGTGACCGGATGATGGTCCGGGCAATTGATCCGCGGCGGCGCGCCCGGCTGGGCCAGGACTTCGGACGGGCTGCTCGCCAAGAGGACGAGCGCAGCGGCGCACAGCACACGAAGTAGAGTTGTATGTCGCGCGTGAGCGGGTGAGAGCATTTTCATGGGTTGCAGGTGCTCGTGGCCCACGGAGTTCACTGCCGTTCCAGCTTACTCGGTTGCTCGGCAGCAATCGCGCGGCACCTGCCTTCATCATCAATGATGAGTATATCCGCGCCATCGGCCACGCCGGATGGCGAGCGGTCCCCTTCCGCCCGCTGGGACAGCTTCGGCACTCCGGCTGGGACAGCTAAATCCCGTGAACTCAATGATTTAGTGGCGCTGTCCGGCTGTCCCACGCCTAGGCACAGAGAAACTGGGACAGCGCTCCCGCTACCGCACCCCGCCGCGGTTCACCGCCGGTCCGGTATAGGCCTCGAAGCGCTTGCGCAGCTCGGCGACGCGCGCCGTGTCGGTCATGAATTCCCGGTAGTTATTGGCGAGCCGGTAGGAGGTGAGGGGCTGCAGCCCTTCCGGCGGCGGCACGTCGGCGCGCGACGAGAACACCCCCAGCCGGCTCTGCTGCTCCCGCGCCAGGTACCAGGTCAGATAGAGCCTGGCCGCGTTGGGATGCGGCGCGTCCTTGAAGATTCCCGCCGTCACGGTGAACACCGGCGTCTCGTCCTCGGCCGAGAAGGCGACTTCGATCGGCTGGCCTTCGCGCTTGAAGCGCCAGGTCGACGACGACGCATCGAGCGTGGCGGCGTTCTCGCCGCTGACGATGCTGCGCGCGACCGGAAGATGGCCTTGCACGAAGTTCGGCTTGTTGGCCATGTATCTGTCCATGAAATTCCAGCCGTACTTGTTCACGATCGTGGTGAACAGATAGAGCGCGGCGTCGTCGTCGCCCGGATAGACCGAGATCAGCTTGCCCTGGAAGATCGGCTTGAGGAAATCGAGCGCCGATTTCGGCGCATCCTCGGGCCGCACCAGCTTCGTGTTGTACGCATAGGTAAGCGTATTGGCGGCGACCGCCACATAGGCGCCGTCCGGGTCGCGGTAGTTCGAATAGACCTGGTCGAAGCCTTCCGGCTTGAAGCTCGCCAGCACGCCCTGCTGCTTCCAGCCGACGAAGTCCTGGATGGTCTGGAAGATGACCAGATCGGCCTCGACCTTCTTGTCCTTGAGCTGCTGGTTGACCTTGGAATTGAGCACGTTGCTGAAGCCGCCGGTGATCGACACCTTCAGCCCCGGAAAGCGCTGCTCGAAGATCTTGACGTTGCGCTCGTGCGGCTCGGTCGGCCCGGCGGCGTAGAGCGCGAGTCCGCCCTCCGGCTTGGCCTTGGCATAGAGTTCGTCCATGGTCTGGGCCGCGGCCGGCGCCGCGGCGGCGGCCGCAAGAGCTGCCAGGACCGAAGCAACGAGAAGCGGTTTTCGGTGCGGCGACATGCTTTCCTCCCTCGTTCTTGTCTTTGTCGATTTTACTCCGCCTTCCACGGGATCGCCCAGCGCTCGACCTCCTGGAACAGCACCGAGGTGATCAGCCCGAGGATGCCGATGGTGACGATCCCGACGAACATGATATCGACCTGCAACAATTCCCACGAGTTCCAGATCAGGTAGCCGATGCCGCTCTTGGTGGCGACGAACTCGGATGCCACCAGGACGATGAAAGAGACCGCCAGCGCGATCCGCAGCCCGGCGAAGATGGTCGGTAGCGCGCCGAAGAACACGATACGGGTGAACATCACCATCTGGCTGGCGCCATAGTTCTTCGCCACGTCCCAATAGATCTTGTCGATATTGGCGGCGCCCACATAGGTGTTGACGATCACCGGGAAGAACACCGCGATCGCCACCAGCGCGATCTTGGAGGCATCGCCGAAGCCGAAGGCGAGGAGGAGCAGCGGCATCAGCGCGATCTTGGGGATCGGGAACAGCGAGGCGATCAGCGGGTCGAAAAAGATGCGCACCGGCTTGAACATCGCCATCAACAGGCCCATGGCGACCGCCGGTACGACGCCGACCACGAAGCCGACGAACACCCGGTAGAGCGTGACGCCGACATGCAGCGCAAGCTCGCCGCTGGCGACGAGCTTGACGAAGCGCACCGCGATGTCGGTCGGCGCCGGGATGAAGCGGCGGTCGCCGATCCCCAGCTCCAGCAGGATCTGCCACACGATCAGGAGCCCGATCGGCGAGATCAGGTAGAGCAGCCGTTCGCGGGCTTTTCCCGACAAGCCGCTCATTTTTCCTCCTCCGCGCGCGCCCGCATGACCTCGTCCTCCAGCACCCGCCAGATGTCGAGCTTGAGCTTGCCGAATTCCGCCGACGCCGACAACGTCATCAGGTTGCGCGGATGCGGGAACGGCACGTCGATGATCCGCTTGATGCGGCCGGGCTGCGCGGTCATCACCACGGTGCGGTCGCCGAGCAGCAGCGCCTCCTCGATCGAGTGGGTGATGTAGATCACGGTCTTGCGGGTGTGCTCCCAGATGCGCACCAGCTCGGCCTGCAGGATCACCCGGTTCTGGGCGTCGAGCGCTGCGAACGGCTCGTCCATCAGCAGCACGCCCGGGTCGGTCACGAAGGCGCGCGCGATCGCGCTGCGCTGACGCATGCCGCCGGAGAGCTGATGCGGATAGTGGCGGCGGAACTTGGTGAGGCCAACGAGCTTGAGCGCCGCGTCGACCCGCTCGGCGGCTTCGGCGGCGGGAACGCCGCGCGTCATCAGGCCGAAGCCGACATTGGTCTCGACGCTCATCCAGGGAAACAGGCCGCTCTCCTGGAACACCATCGCGTTCTCGACCGGCCAGCCGGGGGCCTCGACCTTGATGCTGCCGCCAGTCTGGGTGTCGAGGCCGGCGAGGATGCGCAGCAGCGTCGATTTCCCGCAGCCCGACGGGCCGACGATGCAGACGAACTCCCCCGGCGCGATGGTGAGATCGATATGGTCGAGCGCCAGCACGCGGCCGGGGCCGCTGACATATTCCTTGCGCAATCCGGCGATCTCGATCGACGCGCCGCGCCGCTCGACCATGAACTCAAACTCCCCCGCGGGTGGCGCTGTTTTCAGCGACAGCCTGGCAGCTTGCTGTCCTTGTTCTCGACCACGAACGGCCCGAGTTTCTGCAGCGCAAAATCGGAATATTCGGTTGTCGCGATGCGCTCGGGAGCGAACTGCGTCTGCGACAGGCCGGCCTTCAGGTAGAACGACTGGATGTCGAGCAGGCTCGCCATATTGAAGCGCCCGTTGGGATCGCGCGCCTGCCAGGGATATTTGTACAGCAGTTCCTGGCGGCGCTCGACGCCGGTGCGCACCGCGATGTCGATGATTTCCTGGCGATTCGAGCCGTTGTGATAGGCCTGGCAGTAGTCGCGGATGCCGCGCACCAATGCGACGAAGAAATTGCGCGCAACCTCCGGATTCTGCTTGGCCCAGTCGGTGTTGATGAAGGCGACGGCGATATTCATCGGAACGGCTTTGACGTAATCGTCGGGATCGGCCAGCACCGTGCCGATCCCCTGCTCAATCACTTGGTGCACCCAGGGCGGAATGACGATGGCGCCGTCCACCGCCTTGTTCGCCAAGCCGACGCTCATCTGCGGAAACGGCAGCACCTTGAGCTCGATGTCCTTCAGGGTGAGGCCGGCGCTCGCCAGGATATGGCCGATCTCGTAGTTGGTGACCGATGCGGTGGCGTTGGTGGCGATGGTCTTGCCTTTGAGGTCGGCAACAGTCTTGATCTTGTCCTTGAGGTCCGGCCGGATCAGAAGCTTGTGGCCGATCGGCGATGCGACCCGATCGGTGGCGATGATGATCGGAAAATTCTTTTCGAGCGCGTTGAAATAGCCGGCGGTCACCCCCGCTTCCATGACCTGCACGACGTTTTGCGCCAGCGGTATCAAAGCCGTGGTATCCACGTCGCTGACCTCGGCGTTGATGCCGTATTGCTTGAAGTAGCCCTTCTCGATCGCGATCATCGTGGGCGTTGCCGACAAGGCGCGCACCATTCCGATGCGCACGGTGTGCTGCTGCGCCGCGGCGGACGTGTTGCCCGCGACCGCGAGCGTGGCAAGCAGAAAGAGTATGCGCATCGTTGTCCCCCGACTCGGCGCCGGGCCGGTCACCGGCAGCCGGAAAGCTTGCTGTCTTTGTTCTCCAGCACAAACGGCTCGAGCTTCGCCAGCGCGTAATCGACGTAGCTCTTGTCGACGATCCGATCGGCCGGAAACTCGGCATTGCTCATCTTGTTCTTCACGTACCAGCTTTGCATGTCGAGCATGCTCGCGACATTGATCCGGCCGTCCGGGCTGCGCGCCGGCCACGGATATTTGTGCAGCAGCTCCGGTCGGGTTTCGGTGCCAGTGCGGATCGACAGGTCGATGAAGGCCTGCCGGTTCGAGCCGCCGTGGAAGGCTTGGCAGTAGTCGCGGATGGCGCGCAGATAGGCGACATAGTAGTTGCGCGCCAGCTCGTGGTTGGCCTTCGCCCAATCGGTATTGATCATGCTCACCGCGATCGTCATCGGATGCGGTTTGACCAGCGTATCGGGGTCCGCGAAGTTGACCGCATGGCCGCCGTCGAGCAATTGGGCGGTGAAGGGCGGGATCGCGATCGCGGCGTCGATCGCCTTGTTGTTGAACGCGAGTGCATATTGGGTGAACGGAATGACCTTGATCTCGACGTCATTGATGGTCAGTCCCTGGGTCTCCAGCATCTTGCCGACCTCGTAGGTCGAGACCGCGCCCTGACCGTTGGTGGCGATGGTCTTGCCCTTGAGCTGGCGCAGCTGGGTGATCTGGCCCTTGAGGTCGGGGCGCAGCATCAGGTTGTGCCCGATCGGGCTCGAGACCCGGTCCAGCACCATCGTCACCGGCAGGTTCTTTTCCAGCGCGTTGAAATAGCCGGCCGAGATGCCGCCCTCGACCAGCTGCAATTGGTTCTGCGCCAGCAGCGCGATCGAGTTGGCGGCGGTCTCCAGGGTCTCGGGCACGACCTTGATGCCGTATTGCTTGAAGTAGCCCTTCTCGGCCGCCCACAGGATCGTGGTTGTCGAGATCGAGCGCACGGTGCCGACCTTGACGGTGACCTCCTGTGCGTGGGCGGCGAAGGCGCCGCCGAGGAGGCCGAGAACCACGAGCAGACTGCGGTGGAGCGTCATTCGATTTTCTCCGGAATTCGGTCTATCTGGGCTTGATGAGATAGCGCCCATCGGCGTCGCGATCGAGTGCGCCACTTGCGCGCAGCGGCTCGAGCGCCAGCACGATCTCCCGCCCATCGCGGCTGCCCACCGCGGTCATCAGCTCCTCGAAGAATTTTGGGCCGTGGGCGAGCGCCGCCTCGACCGACGGGAAGCGGCTGCCCTGGAAACGAGGCGGCTCCGGCACCTGGGTCTCGATCCGGGCGCCGGCGCCGAACGGCCAGGTGAGGTCGAATCCCGCCTTGGCGCCGACCCGGCTGTTCACCAGCGAAGGGTCGAGCGGCAAGGTCCGCATCCCTTCCACCACCATCAGGTCGCGGTCGGGCTGGAACCGGGTCCCCAGCGCCCAGTCCATCTGCTCGTCGGAGAAGATGTCGACGTCGGGGTCGACCACGAACACGTTCTTGACGTTGACCAGCGCGCCGAAGCAGGCGGCGATAGCGTTGCGCGCCTCGCCCGGAACGCGCTGGCGCAGCGCCACCCGTAGGTTGAACATGCCGCCGCTCGAGGCGGTGGCGTGGACGGCGACCGGCTCGCGCACCGCGGTCTCCAGCGCCCGCCAGATCATCACCTCGGTGCGCAACGCATTGAGCAGCGCGGTGTCGGTGCGGCCGAGCGACTTGCCGCCGATGGTCGAGGTCTGGAACAGAGCGTCGCGCCGGCGCGTGATCGCGGTCAGATGGAACACCGGATTGCGCTTGACCGCGCCGTAATAGCCGAGGAACTCCCCGTAGGGACCTTCCGGCTCGACATGCCCGCGCGCGTCGAGATAGCCCTCCAGCACCCATTCGGCGTCGGCCGGCACGCGGATATCGTTGGTGACGCATTTCACCACCGGCAGCGGCGCGTCGCGCAGCGAAGCCACCAGCCCCAGCTCGTCGATCGGGAGCCGCATCACCGCTGCGACGTGGTCGATCGGGTGGGCGCCGACCACGAAGCTGACCGGCAGCGGCTTGCCGCCGGCGGCGCTCGCTTCGTAGATCGCGCGCAGATCGCTGGGCGAGACCAGATCGATGCCGGTCTCCCGGCGGCCGCGCAGCATCAGGCGCCGCACGCCCACATTGGTCCAGCCGGTCTTGGGATCGACCACGAAATCGATCGAGGAGGAGATATAGGGCCCGCCGTCGGCGCCGTGGCCGAGATGCACCGGCAGCTTGGTGAGATCGGCGTCGTCGCCGGTGAGCACGACCTGCTGCACCGGTGCCTGCGCACGCGGCACGTCGACGATGTCCGGCTTGCTGCGCAACCGGCGCAGCACCTCGGCCAACAATTCGTTCGGCGCCACACCGAAGGCGCGCGCCAGCCGCGAGCGGCTGCCGGTGACGTTGCCTACCAGCTCCTGGCGTTCCGGCCCGACCGCGTGGAACAGCACGGCTTTCGGATTGCCTTCGAGCACGCCCGCAACGTCGGCGAGGTCGACCGCCTCGCGCACGGTCTCGAGCTCGTCGCCTTCGGC
The DNA here is from genome assembly GCA_040510815.1 of Xanthobacteraceae bacterium. GTDB lineage: Bacteria > Pseudomonadota > Alphaproteobacteria > Rhizobiales > Xanthobacteraceae > VAZQ01. The sequence continues at coordinate 19,146 of JBEVIH010000019.1, forward strand.
GAGGCTCTCGACGAAGCCGCGCAGCCGGAAACGGTCGAGCTCCGCCGCTCTTGACGGCGCCTTTGCCGCTACTTTTGCTTGCGCCGTTTCGACGATGGCCATGGCCGTTCTCCGCGGCGCGGACTATAGCGGAAAGGGTTGCCCGGATCACCAACCGCGGCGCGCGGCCAATTGGCAACCGCACGCGGGCTTCGCTAGGCTTGCGGTCCGGCGTCGATTGCGCGGGGATCGGAATGGACGTGAGTGACGGCGGCTCGGCGAGACGGGCGTCCGGCCCTTTCATCGGCCGGCCGTTGCCGCGTTTCGAGGATCTGCGCCTGGTGCGCGGCCAGGGCCGCTACACCGACGACGTGTCGGTCGAGGGCCAGGCCTTCGCCGTGTTCGTGCGCTCGCCGCACGCCCATGCCCGCTTCGTCTCGATCGATGTCTCGGCGGCGCGCAGCGGCCCGGGTGTGTTGGCGGTGCTCACCGGGAAAGACTATGTCGCCGATGGTCACATCGGCATGGCGCACCATCCCAATCCGGCCGATGCGAACGACATCAAGATTCCGACCTTCACCCCAATGTCGGAGCGGAAAATCCTCGACGAGCTGGAGCTGCCGCTCGCGGTCGAGCGCGTGCGCTATGTCGGCGAGGCGGTGGCGATGGTCGTGGCGGAAAGCCTGGTGGCGGCGCGAGACGCCGCCGAGGCGGTCGCGGTCGACTACGACGTTCTTCCGGCGGTGACCGACGTCGAGGAGGCGCTCGCGGACGGCGCGCCGACGCTGTGGCTGGACGCGCCGAACAATCTCGCGCTCGACAACGCCTTCGGCGACCGCGCCGCGGTCGAGGCGGCGATCGCGGGTGCGCATCTCGTGGTCGAGCAGGTGATCCGCAGCCAGCGCACCGTCAGCGCGTTCATCGAACCGCGCTCCGCGATCGGCAGCTATGACGAGAGCGAGCAGCGATACACCCTGATCTCCGGCTGCCAGGGCGCCCATCGCCTGCGCAAGGATCTGGCCACCTGTCTCAAGGTGCCGCCGGAGCAGGTGCGCGCGGTCTGTCCCGACGTCGGCGGCGCCTTCGGGTCGCGCTTCAATCTCTATCCCGAGCAGCTCGCGGTGGTGTGGGCGGCGCGTCGCCTCCGACGCCCGGTGAAGTGGACCGGCGACCGCCACGAAG
>JBEVIH010000020.1:0-7105 GCA_040510815.1 Xanthobacteraceae bacterium
TGCTGGCGGTCGAGCCGCAGCTTGACCGAATCGAACGCCAGCATGCGGTTGACCGAGAAGTGCCGGCCGACGTCGCGCAGGAAATCGATGTAGTTGAGCTCGTTCAGCCAGTCGGCATTGTTGGCCATGACGGCGTCGCCCGGTCCGTCGCCGAACTTGAGGAATTTCGTGAAGATCGCGCGGATGCCGGTGAGGTTTTGCTTGATGTCGTCGTCGGTGAGGATTCGCCGGCTCTCGTCCTTGCCGGAGGGATCGCCGACCCGCGTGGTGCCGCCGCCCATCAGCGCGATCGGGCGATGGCCGGTCTGCTGCATCCAGTGCAGCATCATGATCGGCAGCAGCGAGCCGACGTGCAGCGAGGGGGCGGTGCAGTCGAAACCGATATAGGCGGTGATCGCGCCGGAGCGGGCGCGCGCGTCGAGCGCCTCCGGCTCGGAGATCTGATGGATGAATCCCCGCTCCGCCAGCACCTGCAAAAAGTCGGACTTGTAGGCGCTCATGGCCTTATCGCCTCTTTCGGGCCGGTGGTGTAACAGGTCTTGTAACGGATTCAACCGAGGACGCGGGAATGGCGCGGGTCTCTGCCATCGGCCTGATGAGCGGCACCTCCTATGACGGGGTCGACGTGGCGCTGCTCAATACCGACGGGGAGGATATCGGCCGGGTCGGGCCGACCGGCTATCGGCCCTACAGCGAGCAGGAACGGGCCGTGCTGCGGCGGGCGATCGCGGCCGCCGTCCATCTCGGCGACCGCACCGAGCGGCCGAAGCTCCTCGCCGAGGCGGAAGAGCTGGTGACCGACACCCATGCCGAGGCGGTCGAGGCCTTCCTGGCGGCCAACGGCATGTCGGCGAGCGAGGTCAAGGTGGTCGGCTTTCACGGCCAGACCGTGCTGCACCGGCCGGACCGCGGGCTCACCGTCCAGCTCGGCGACGGGCCGAAGCTGGCCGCCCGGCTCGGCATTCCGGTGGTCTACGACCTCCGCGCCGCCGACGTCGCCGCCGGCGGGCAGGGGGCGCCGGTGGTGCCGGTGTTCCATCGCGCGCTGGTGCGGATGCTGCGGCGCGCCCACCCGGTCGGCGTGCTCAATGTCGGCGGTGTATCAAATGTGAGCTTCGTCGACGGCGACGCCGACATCGTCGCCTGCGACGCCGGCCCCGGCAACGCGCTGATCGACGACTTCCTGCGCCTGCGGACCAGCAGGCTGCAGGACGACGACGGGCTGGCGGCGGCCGCCGGCCGCGTCGACGAGGACGCGGTCGCGCGCGTGCTGACGCATCCCTTCTTTGCCAAGCCGCCGCCGAAATCGCTCGACCGCAACACCTTCCGCCAGTGGGTCGCCGAGCAGGGCGGGCTCGCCGCCAAGAGCACGGAGGATGGCGCCGCCACGCTCACCGCCATCACCGCGGCCGCCGTTGCGCGGGCGATCGACGTGCTGCCGCGCCCGCCCGCGAGCTGGATCATCGCCGGCGGCGGCACCCGCAACCCGACCCTGATGCGGATGCTGGCGCAGCGCCTGGCGCCGGCCGCGGTCGAGACCGCGGGCGCGGTCGGCTGGTCGGCGGACGCGCTCGAGGCGCAGGCCTTCGCCTATCTGGCGGTGCGCACGCTCAACGACATGCCGCTCACGTTCCCGTCCACCACCGGGGTGCGCGAGCCGATGAAGGGCGGCGTGCTGGTCAAGCCGGATGCCAGATGACGGATGACGGGGGACCGATAAGGCGTCCCTCTGTCATCTGTCCTCCGTCGTCAGCTCCCGCACCACCCGCTCGATTCCCTTCACCACGCGCGCCAGCTTTTCCGTGTCGATCTTGTCGGGCGTGTCGGTCGGCTGGTGATAGTGCGGATAGCGGAACAGCGCCGTGTCGGTGACCATCACCGCCTGAAAGCCGTGCTCGGCGAACGCCGCGTGATCCGACCAGCCGATGCCGGGCACCGCGCGGGGCGCCACTCCGCCGATGGTCGGGAACGAGGTATGCGAGCGGAACGACCGCACCGTCTCCCGCAGCAGCGCGCGCGATCCCAGCATCCCGACGAAGGCGACAAAGTCGCCGCGATCGGCGAACATCAGCCCGAACGGCGCCGGATAGCTTTGGCTCCCGGGCGCGCTCGAATAGAAGCCGATGGTCTCCAGCGAATACATCGCCACCACCCGCTCGTGGCGCGCGGCCAATGCCCGCGCGTAGTTGAGGCTGCCCATGGCCTCGGTCATGAAATAGGGCGGCTCCTCGTTGACGAACAGGACGAGCCGGATGCGCTTGCCGCTCACGCCCTTGAGGTCGCGCATGAGCCGCGCCAGCTCGAGCACCGCCGCCGCGCCGGTCGCATTGTCGTTGGCGCCCGGCGTGCCGCGCGCGCTGTCGTAATGGGCGCCGACCACGACCACCTCCGGGTCGGAACGTCCGGCCGGCGGCTCGATCGTCACGTCGATGTTGCGCACCGGCTTGCCGTCGGCGGTGAAGACCTGGCGGCCGACGCTGTAGCCCAGCGATTCGAGCGTCGTCTCGAGATAGCGCGCGACCGTCTCGAGCTCGTCGTAATGGGCGACGTTGTGCTCGTGCGCGGCGATCACGCCGATGTGCCGCGCGAGCGCGGCGGCGAGCGCGGTCTCCTCGGCGGTGAGCGGCGGCAACGCGCCCTTGTGCGGCGCGCCCGGGACCGCGGTCATGTAGCGCAGCGCGCCGTAGCCGAGGCCGGCGATCAGCAAGGGAACGGCGAGCGCGAGCCACCACATCCGCGTCGTCATCGCCGCGCCTGCCGCGGCCGGCGCCGGACGGCGGTGCCGATCTCAGCTTTGCGCCGCGATGAGCGAGCGCACGCCTTTGCGCGGCGGCAGGTTTTGCGGCGTCCGCACGTCCCAGGCGAGGCCGAGCCATTCCAGGATGCGAATGAAGCGGAAGCCCGGATCGAATTGACCGGGAAACAGTCCGTGCCGCGCGGAAGCCGGAAACGCATGATGATTATTGTGCCAGCTTTCGCCCATGGTTGGGATGGCGAACAGCGGCACATCGTAGCCCATGATGCCGACGCCATCGACCATCCACGACTGCGGCCCGCGGGTGTGCGCCAGCCGCGAGATGTACCAATGCATGGTCGTGCAGGCGGCGACCCGCACGCACACGCCCCAGACCACCCACGGCAGTCCGCCGAGCACGAACAGCACCAGGGCGATCGGCAATTGCTGCCACATCGCGGTGCGGTTGAGCCATTGATAGAACCGGTCGTCGCGGAACTCGGGCCCCGGATCGAGCCGCGGCGGATGGTCGAGCGCGATGCGGCAGTGCAGGTACCACCAGGCGTCCTGCCAGAATCCCTTCTTGTGGGCGAAGAACGGATGGCAGTTCGGGCTGCGCTGCGCCCAATCGCGCATGTCGTGCGTGCGCACCGTCCAGAAGGGCCCGCCCATGCCGACCACGGTGCCGAGATAGATCAGGATCCGCTCGAGCCATTTCGGGCATTTGAAGCTGCGGTGGATCAGCCGGCGGTGAAAGCCGACCGAATGGCCGCAGCACAAGGTGACCAGGCACAGCGCCAGAAACACGCCGAGCGCCGACCAGGTGAAATAGAGCGGCCCCAGCACCAGCGCGGCGGCGAGCATGCCGCCGTTCCAGATCGAGCGCACGGTGTCCCAGTGCACGCTGCCCGCCGACGGATCGCATTGGTCGTCGAAGACGAGGCCGTTGATCTTGTAGGGGTCAGCGGGTTTCGAAAGGGCGGGGGGATGCGGTGAGTCCATCTTGGAGCCTCCCTGATCAGGTCCGTGGCGGACCGAGGATGCGGGAGACGCGGCCGCCGAGACTGATCAGCCGCGCCAGCGTTCGCGAGGACAATTGCCCGACCTGGTCGCCGATCGTGGAGAGATCGCGAACGAGATCGAGCAGGCTGCGAATTCGTTGCGCCGCGGCGCGCGGGGTGCCGTCGCTCGCAGCCGATCGCGCGGCCGCGGCCAGCACCTTGAGCGCCGGCGCGAGCTCGCGGCGGCGGCGCTCCTCGAAGGCCGCGAACAGCAGGTCCCAGGGCTCGCCGCTGGCGCCGACCAGGCCGGCCGGCGTCGGCCGCGCCATGCGCCAGCCGACCAGATCCTCGATCGCCGCCTCGGTCGCGGCCTCGTCGAGGCCGAGGCAGCGGGCGAGATCGCCTTTCGCCATCGGGCGGCCGACCAGGTAGAGCACGCCATGCGCCGCGCAGGTGTCGCGCGCGAGGCCCCAGCGCGGGCCGAGCTCTTGGAGATGCTCGATGACCGCCCGCATGGCGGGCGACACGGTCGGCGTGGTCATGGCCCGTCGCCTCGCTTCTTGCCGCCGCGCGCGCCCACCTTGCGCTCGCGCGCGATGCGGCGCGCCTGCGGACAGAACGGGCTGAGGAAACCGTAGAGCGTGTTCGCGACGTGATCGGCGGCCAGGCAGTAGAGAATGAACTGGCCGCGCTTCTGCTGGTTGACGAGGCCGGCCTCGCGCAGCACCGACAGGTGCTTCGAGATCGAGGGCAGCTCCATCTCGAATTTCTCGGCGATCTCGCCGACCGTCATCGGGCCGCCGGCGAGGTGGTTGAGGATGCGCCGGCGCGGCTCCGATGCGAGCGCTTTGAAGACATCGCCCATAGATACTTTCCTAACAAGGAAAATAGGAAAGTACAATGCCCGCGTCGCCGCGGGGGTTAACGATTTGTGAATGCGCTTCGTAGCCCGGATTGAGCCTAAAGCGCGTTTACGCGCGTCTTCGCCGCGGGCAGGGCCATCGCATATGGCCGCCACGTGACCAAGTGCCCGATCATGTCAAAGCATCTTCGGCTGTCATTCCGGCCGAGCGACCCGGGCTTTGCCCGGGGAGCGAGAGCCGGAATCCAGTACGCCGCGGCGGTTCGATGATTCACGTCGGCTTGGGGTTACTGGGTCCGGTTCGCTCGAGCCCGGCGGAGCCGGGCTCGCTTGGCCGGGACGACAGCCAATATGCGATAGCCCTGGGAGCCCGCGGTACGCGCACGGACCCCACCGACGATTCCGGTTTTGTTGAAACCGCGCTACGCCGCGCTCGGCTTGCGCTCGGTCTTGAGGCGCTTGTCGAGATAGGCGCTGATCGCCTGCATCAGCGGCTCGACGCGGCCGTCGAAGAAATGGTTGGCGCCCTGCACCACTTTCTGGTCGATCACGATGCCCTTCTGGGTCTTGAGCTTGTCGACCAGGCCGCTGACGTCCTTGTGCGGCACCACCGCGTCCTTGTCGCCGTGGATGATCAGGCCGGAGGACGGGCAGGGGGCGAGGAAGGAGAAGTCGTAGAGGTTCGCCGGCGGCGCGATCGAGATGAAGCCCTCGATCTCCGGCCGCCGCATCAGCAGCTGCATGCCGATCCAGGCGCCGAACGAGAAGCCGGCGATCCAGCAGCTGCGCGCCTCCGGATTGATCGACTGCGCCCAGTCGAGCGCGGAGGCGGCGTCCGACAACTCGCCCTGGCCGTGGTCGAACGCGCCCTGGCTCCTGCCGACGCCGCGGAAGTTGAAGCGCAGCACGGAAAAGTTCCGGTGCACGAAGGCGTAGTAGATCTGGTAGATGATCTGGTGGTTCATCGTGCCGCCGAACTGCGGGTGCGGATGCAGCACGATGGCGATCGGCGCGTTCTTCTGGCGTGCCGGATGATACCGGCCCTCGATCCGTCCGGCGGCGCCGGTGAAGATGACCTCGGGCATTGGGTTCTCGAACCTCGATCGGCTGGTTGGGACCGCGACCCGAGGTCGCGTACGGGTCGGCCTGCCTGTCAAAGCTTGCTTGACGCCAGCGGCGGGTACACGTAAGTATCTAGAACCATTCTAGATTTTGGCAAGCTGCGCCGCCAGGAGAGAGCGGCGGGGCTGCGCGGCAGGCGCTTTTAGCACGAGGTCGGGGACGAAAAGCAAGTGTTTCGAAGGGTGTTGGGTGCCGGGCCGGGTATTGTGTAGATGATTGCCGGAATGCGATCGAAAGCCAGACCAAAAGCCATGGCCAGGGTCTATCTCGACTGGAACGCGACCGCGCCGCTGCGGGACGAGGCGCGCGCCGTCATGGTCGCGGCGCTCGAGGCCGTCGGCAACCCGTCCTCGGTCCATGCCGAGGGCCGCGCCGCCCGCCGCCTCGTCGAGGACGCGCGCGGCGAGGTCGCGGCGCTGGTCGCCGCCGAGCCGCGCAACGTGGTGTTCACCTCGGGCGGCACCGAAGCCAACATGCTGGCGCTCTCGCCCTTGACCGGCGCCGGAGCGGGCGCCGCCGCTTGCGGGCGCCTGCTGGTGTCCGCCATCGAGCATCCGTCGGTGCTGGCCGGTGGCCGGTTCCCGGCGGCGGTGGTCGAGCGGGTGTCGGCGCTGCCAAGCGGCGTGGTCGATCTCGCTGCGCTCGCGCGCCGTCTCACGGCGCTCGCCGGGGAGGGAACCCGGCCGCTGGTTTCCCTCATGCTCGCCGGCAACGAGACCGGAACCCTTCAACCGGTTTCGCAAGCGGCTCGCCTGACGCATGAAGCGGGCGGCCTCCTGCACGTCGACGCGGTCCAGGCCGCCGGCCGAATTCCATGCGATATCAGCGCCCTCGGCGCCGACCTTCTGACGCTGTCGGGGCACAAGATCGGCGCCCCCAAGGGCGTCGGCGCACTGGTCAAGCGCGACGAGGCGCTCGCCCTCGATCCGCTGGTCAAGGGCGGCGGCCAGGAGCGCGGCGCCCGCGCCGGCACCGAGAACGTGGCGGCGATCGCCGGCTTTGGCGCCGCCGCGGCGGCCGCCCGCGCCAACCTGGAGCAGGAGCGCGCCTACATGAAAAGGCTGCGCGGAGTGCTCGAAACCGGGCTCAAGTCGATCTCGCCCGACGTCATCATCTTCGGCGCCGAGGCCGAGCGGCTGCCCAATACCACGCTGTTCACGGTCCCCGGCATGAAGGCCGAAACCGCCGTCATCGCCTTCGATCTCGACGGCGTGGCGGTGTCCTCCGGCGCGGCCTGCTCCTCCGGCAAGGTCACGCCCTCCCATGTGCTTGCCGCCATGGGGGTTTCCCCGCCGCTGGCGCGCGGCGCCGTGCGGGTCAGCCTGGGGCCCGCCACCACCGAATCCGACGTCGAACGCTTTCTCGATGCTTGGAGAAAGCTGTTCC
>JBEVIH010000021.1:0-8641 GCA_040510815.1 Xanthobacteraceae bacterium
TTTTTTTTTTTTGTTGTTTTTTTTTTTTTTTTTTTTTGTTTGTGTTGGGGGGGTTTTTTGGGGGGTTTTTGGTTCTTTCTTGTTTTTTTTGGGGGGGGGGCCGCCCCCCCCCCCCCCCCCACGCCTTGTTCGCCGCATCGACGTGGACGCCCGTGACAAGCATGGGCATGACACGCATGGACAAGCGTGGAGAAGCAGATGGCCCGCACCAACGTCCTCTATCTCTTGATCGGCGCGCTGGTCGTCGCCGTCGCCGTGCTCGGCTATCAGCTCTACGAGGCCAAGAAGGAGCCGAAAGGCGTGCAGATCAATCTCGGCGAACGCGGGATTTCGATCGAGACCAAGTAGGCCATGCTGCTGCCGCAGAAGACCTTGCTCGCTCAGATCGCTGCGTGCGAGGCGCTGGCCGAGAAAGCCTATGACGCAATGTACGACTCGCGCTATCCGACGGGCGAGTACAGCGATCTCAAGGATTATTTTGCGGAAGCGATCGGTTTGGCGCGACGCGCCGGACTGACCGCCGAGGTCGAGCGGCTGAGCAAACGGCTGGAGCACTGCAAGGCGGTCTACCGCAGCCAGTTTTCGCAGTCGTAGCGCAGGCGGCGCAGCCCGGATAAGCGAAGCGAAATCCGGGGGCGGCCCATCCTCGGCGATGACCGTCCCGCATGTCGCTGCGCTCATGCGGGCGACTTCCTCGGATCACGATCCGAACGCTCCAGCGCCTGGCGATCCCAGCGACCCAGATCGGCCGCAGCCTCATAAGTCTCTTGGAGGAATCCCAGCAGCAGGGCGTCCGGATCGCGCGCGCCACGGACGGCGTCGTAGGGCAGGATGAACTGGCCGAGGCCCTGATCGTAGAAGCCCTCGGCGGTGCGCAGGCGGGTTTCGCCATAGCCGGGCGGCTCCGGATACGCGTAGACATAGAAGGCCGCACGGCCGTAGCCGCCATTGCCCGGCCAGAAGCCGCAGCTTGAGACCTCGTGCGAATAGGCCTCGGCCATCACCCAGCTTGCCACGTTGGGGGTGGCGCCCTTCGGCGGCGGCGCCGGGCGGCCCGAGAAGCGGGTCACGGCGAGGTCGAAGCTTCCCCAGAAGAAATGCACCGGGCTCACCTTGCCCACGAAAGCGGAGCGGAACGTGCTCATCACCCGGGTGGCCTGCAGCAGGGCGCGCCAAAACCGCTGCGCATAGTTCGGATCGTACGAAGCATGCGCCCGATCCTGGTCGAACGGCACCGCATTCTCGATCTCGCTCGGCATGGTCCAGATGTGGACGTCGATGCCGAGCCGCCGCAATCGAAGCATGAGCTCCGAATAGAAATCGCTGACCGGCATCGGCGCCAGTGCGAGGCTTTCGACGCGACCGTCGCTGGCTTCGATGCGCAGCCGATGCTCGACGAAATCAAAGATGATCTCGAATGATCCCGCGCCATACCAGATGGGCGACGTGCTCAAGCCGCGCGCGGTGACATACAAGGTGACGTTCCACCAATGATTCACCAGCGGGGTCAGGGCCATTCGGACCTTGCCCGCAATCTGGGTCCATCGATGCAGGGTTTCGCAGGTGTCGCTCCAGGCGGACAGCGGCAGGTCCGGCCAGGGAGATGCTCCGCTCATGTCAGGCTCGCCCGGCTCGACGCGGATTGGAGCAGAGCATTTTCCGGTCAGTGCAGCAAGCGGAGCCCGGATGAAGCCTCAAGCGCGTTCACGCACGAAATCCGGGGCGATCTATCCGCGGCGATGATGGTCCCGCATGTCGCCGCGCCCATGCGGGCGCTACGCCGCTATGGCTTCCATGATTTCGGCGGATCCCCATTTGGCGCCGATGTGTTTGGCGATATACGCGGCCAGACCCCACACGTCGGCCCGCACGAAATCCACGGCCTCCGCGAGCGCAGCAAAATTCCGAGTCCGGTCCACCTCGGCGTGCACGGCGACCAATTTCGTCTCCGACTCCCGCACGAATGATTGCACCAGGTCGTCGCGATCGGCTTTTGCATCTCAACGCTTTCAAGGACCAACTCATGAGCATGAAAATTGCAGCCGCCGCGGCGCTGCTCGGCCTATCGCTGTCGAGCGTGGCGCAGGCGCAGGGCTTCAGCTGCGGCGGCCGCCTTACGCCCGATGAACGCATGGTCTGCCAGGATCGCACGCTGGCCCAGCTCGACGTCCAGCTCAACCAGATCTATGAGCGCGCGATCGCGCAGGCGACGCCATGAGGCCGCAGCCAGCTGCAAACGGCGCAGCGGGAATGGCTGCAAAGCCGGCGCGCCTGCGGCAGCAACCGGACCTGCATCGGGCAGCTCTACCGCGACCAGATCGCGTGGCTGCGCCAATTCGTCTGACGCTCCAGGTCGAGTCGCAGCGGCGTTACTTCAACCCCAGAAACCCGCGCATCGCGGCGGCCGTGGCCTCGGCATCCTTCCTGTCGGCGGCCGGCAGCGCCCAGGCGGCGCCGGAGCGCGTCACCAGCATGGTGTTGCAGATCTCGACGCCGGAGGCGCGATCGACGCCGGCGTCGACCGCAAACTCCGCCACCTCGGCAAGCGCCAGCTCGAGCGGCTTGAGATTCCAGAACAGCAGCTTGCGCTGCAGGGTCGCCTTGCCGGAAGTCTTGTCGAGCGTGAGCGTGGTCGAGCCCGATTGCGCCACCATGCGCTGTGGGGTGTTTTCGATGATCTTGGCCATGGCATCCCCCTTGGCCCGAATTGCGCCGCTTAGCATACACCTCCGCGGCACGCTCGGGTGGACACGGTGTCGCGGCTCGGCGATGATTTCGGCACGGCCACTCGCAAGTCGCAGCTGCAAGAGGACGTCCATGATAAGAAATTTTCGCGCCGGCGCCATCGTCGCAGCGATCGGCCTGTCAGTTTCCTCGTCGACGAGTTTGGGATCGTCCGCGCATGCCGCCGAGATCAAGGTGATCAGCGCGAACGGCCCGCGGGCGGTGCTCGCCGACCTCACCGGCAAGTTCGAAAGCGCGAGCGGGCACAAGCTGGCGATCACCATCATCGAGACCGGCGAGATCAGGCATCGCATCCTCAGCGGCGCCATCTACGACGTCATCATCCTGCCGACGGCGACGGCCGAGGAGCTCGCGAAGCTCGGCAAGATCATCGCCAACACCATGGTTCCCGTCGTTCGCACCAGCTTCGGGATGGCCGTGCGCACGGGTGAGCGCAGGCCCGACGTCAGCTCGGCGGAAACCTTCAAACGCTCCCTGCTGGCCGCGCCATCCATCCTCATCACCGATCCTTCGACCGGCGGCATCAGCGGGGTTTATTTCATGAGCGTGCTGAACCAACTGGGCATCGCCGACGAGATGAAGCCCAAGCTGGTGCTGCATCGGGGCAGCGGCTACCACGCCGAGCGCGTCGCCAGGGGCGAAGCCGACCTCGCGGTCCAGGCGGAGCACGAGATCCGTTGCGTGCCCGGCATCGACTTCGTGCCGTATCCGGCGGAATTCCAGCGCACGGTGAGCTTCACGGCCGGCGTCGGCGCCGACGTCAGGCACATCACCGGCGACCGTGGGACCGACAACGCGCCGGCGCGTTACTTTGTCCAATTCCTGCGCGGGCCGGAGGCCGCGGCCGCGATCAAGGAAAAATGCCTGCAGCCCGGCTGACGCGCTCGACATGCGCGTCAAGCTCGGCGGCATGAACGAGCTGCACGCCGCCGCCAAGGAGCCCGACACCCGCGTGGTGGGCTTCCAGATCAGGTCTCGCGTCAGTGCGCGGGGACGCGCGCTTCCACGCCGTAGAGCGGCGGCGTCCCCATGCTGAAGATCTGCGCCACGACCGGCGTTGCCGCCGGCGCGGCGTCGGCTGCCAGCCCGAAGAAGAAGGTCGTGTTTTGGATGCTCGGGCCGCCCTGCAGGCACAGCGGCTTGCTGAACTCGAACTGGATGATATCGCCGAACTTCTCCGCCGACTTGAGACCGATGGTGCCCAGCCCGCCGGTGGTAATCACGAACACATCGACCGGTGGGCCGGGCTTGTAGGGCAGCTTCACCAGCGGACCGAAATTAAGCACGAGGCCGCCGAGGCATTCGGCGGTGCCGGCGGCCTCCGTCAGGCTGAGGCGATACTCATAGCCGGTCTTGCCCGCGCCAGGCGTGCCGGCGGCACCGGTATAGGTGCGCGATTGCAGCCACGCGGTCTTGGGAGTCGTGAGGTACGGCAACGGAACGTAGCCGAGGCTGTCGGTCACGGTGATGGTGCAGGTGGGGTTGAAGACGCAGTTGACGGCGGGAGCGCCGACCTCGACGACGGTGAGCACCTGGCCTCGCGCCGCCGCCGACGTCAACATGAATGCGGCCGCGGTGCCGGCAATGACCTGGGCGATGCGCATCGCTACCCTCCTCTCGCTGGAGGCCCACAACGATCAAGGATTGCACGTTTTGTGCCTTCTACGCAAGGTTGCTGCAGGGCGGGGCGCGCCCGCGGGGGGGGGGGCAAAGCCATTCACTTCTCGACGAAGTCGGCGCAGCGCTGCACCTGGTCGCTCCCTCCCCACGGCATGATCGGAACCGTGGAGGTCGAGTTCTTCGGTGAGCCCTCGATGATGCGGTCGGAATAGACCATGTAGACCAGCACGTTGCGCTTGACGTCGCAGCCGCGCACGATCTGCATCTTCTTGAAGAACAGCGAGCGGCGCTTGCGGAACACGTCCTCGCCCTGCTCGAACTTGGCCTTGAAGCGGATCGGCCCGGTCTGCTGGCAGGCAAGCGAGATGTCCGACACCTCCTCGGCGACGCCGATCCAGCCCTTCAAGCCGCCTCGCTCCGGCACCGTGAAGTGGCAGGCGACGCCCTCGACCTCCGGGTCGTCGAGGCCGTAGGTGGCGAGCTTGTCGTTGGGCGTGAGCCACTTGAACACGGTCGAGCGCTTGAAGATCAGGTCCGGCTCGTCGGCCGCGCTCGCGGGCGCCGGCGGCACCAGCAACGCGGCCGCCAGCGCGACAACGCAGCCCCGAAAGATAAAGCGATCCATGGTTCGGCCTCCATTTCCGACGTGCGACCCCCTATGTAGAAGTCAAAGACGGGAATTGAAGGTGCCGCGTCGACGGCATACCCGATCACCGCAGGAGGCACCCGTGGCGCGCGTCAAGATGATCAAGCCGGAGGAGGCCGACGCCGACACCCGCCGAGTCTATGACGGCGTGCTCGAGCAGTGGGGGCGGATCAGCAATTTCTCGCAGGTCCTGGCGCATCAGCCGGCCGCGCTCGCCGGCTGGATGCTGCCGAACGAGAGCATCCGCCTCGCCAACGTGAAATCCGATCCGGACTACGTGAAGATCCAGCAGCTGGTGATCATCAAGACCTCGGCACTCAACCAGAGCGCCTATTGCATGTCGCACAACGTGCCGCTGGGGCGGAAGATCGGTCTTACGCAGGCGCAGATCGAGGCCGCGCAGCGCAGCGATTACATGCGCTCGCCCGACCTCGACGACCGGCAGAAGGCGGCGGTGCGCTGGGCCGAGGTGGTCACCTTGATGACCGCGCGCGGCGACGAGGCCGCGTTTGCGGCGATGAAACGGCATTTCTCCGAGAAGCAGATCGTCGAGCTCACCGTATTCTGCGGCATGTGGAACTACTCGAACCGGCTGTGCGAGGCGCTGCACGTCGACCTCGAGCGGCCCGACAAGCGCATCGAGTTTCAGGAAAAATAACGGCGCCGCCGTCCGGCGCACGGTTGAGCGCCGCCGCGCGATGGTTCACCATCCGCGGCAAAGGATTGGGAGGCCGATCATGCCCGAGCCGAAAACCTATACCGGCGGCTGCCACTGCGGGGAGGTGCGCTTCGAGGTGACCTCCGACATCTCGAATGTCGTCTCCTGCAACTGCTCGATCTGCCAGAAGCGCGGCGCGCTGTGGAGCTTCGTGCCGGCCGGCAACTTCGGGCTGCGCGCGGGCGCGGAAGACCTGCGCGACTACCAGTTCGGCAAGAAGACGATCCATCACCTGTTCTGCCCCCATTGCGGGGTCGGCTCGTTCTCGCGCGGCAAGGCTCCCGACGGCGGCGAGATGGTCGCCGTCAATGTGCGCTGCCTCGACGATATCGACCTCGGCAAGCTCACCCAGCAGCCGTTCGACGGCCGCAGCCTGTAGGGCGCGGCGTTTCCGGCGCCTGGCCAGAGCGACGCGGGACGGACGGAAGCGCAAATGACGTCAAAGCGTTGCAGCGGCAGGATCGCGCGCGACGTGAAGTCACTGGTTGGAACTGGCGGCGGCCGAACGCGTTGCCGCCTGTAGCGCGCTCCGTCCCTGTCACAGCATCATGGCCCTGCCCGCCCTCACTCCGCCGGCGCCCGGCATTCGCGCGCGCTCCCCAGCGCCGCGCCTCCCCCTCACCAAGCGCTCGTTGGGCATTCGGCTTGCGCTGCTGGTCGCCGGCACCGCGCTTCCGCTGATCGTTTTTGCCGGCGGGCTCGTCTATCACCAGCACACCCGCGACCGCGAGGCCGCGTTCGAGCGGGTGCTCGATACCGTGCGCGGCGTTCGGCTGGTGCTCGACAGTGAGATGCAAAGCCTCACGTCGGCCCTGCAGGTGCTGGCGCTCTCGGAGGCGTTGCAGCGCGACGATATCGAGGGCTTTCGGCGCGAGGTGGAGGTCTTTCTCACCCAGTATCCCGACAACCTCGCCATATCGCTGGCCGACCGGAACGGACGCCAACTGCTCAACACCCGCGCCAGGCCGGGCGATCCGCTGCCGCCGCGCGTCAATCGGGAGACGCTCGAGGAGGTTTTTCGCACCGGTCGTCCGGCTTTCTCCAAGCTCATCACCGGTTCGGTCTCGGGTGAGCTGATCGTGACCCTCGACGTGCCGGTCTACCGCTACGGCCAGATCGTCTACGAGATCGCCTTTGCACCATCGCTGGCAGTCTTTCAGAAAATCATCGAACGGCAGCGCCCGAGCGCGGAATGGACGGTCGCGATCTTCGACCAGGCCGGAGTCAATTTCGCGAGGGTGCCGCATCCGGAATGGACCGTCGGCCGCGCCGCCTCCCCGAGCTTGCTCGCAGAGCTGCTGCAGCGTCCCGAAGCGAAGCTGGTCACGATCTCGCTCGAAGGCGTCGAATTGTTCAGCGCGTTCACCCGCTCGAGCCTTTCCGGCTGGAGCGTGGCGGCCGGCATTCCGACCGCCTCGGTGACCGCGCCGCTGTGGAGAACGATGGCGGTCACCGCCGCGATCGGAAGCATTCTCCTGGTCATCGGGCTTTCGTTCGCCATCCTCATGGCGGCCCGTATCGCCCGCGCCGAGGCGCTGCACGGCCTCCTCATCGACGAGCTCAATCATCGGGTGAAGAACACGCTGGCGACGGTGCAGTCGGTGGTATGGCAGACCTTTCGCGGCGTCGCCGAGCCCGAGGAAGCGCGCAACAAGCTGGACGCGCGGCTCGCCGCGTTCGGACGCACGCACGACATCCTGAGCGAGCAGAAATGGGAAAGCGCCGATTTGCGCGAGGTCGTGGACGCCGTGCTCGAACCTTATCGGGCGAAGGACGGCCAGCGGCTGCATGCCTCCGGGCCGGAAGTTCGTCTGACACCCCGCTCGGCGGTCATGTTTTCCATGGCGCTGCACGAACTGGCGACCAATGCCGCCAAATATGGCGCTTTGTCGAATGGCAGCGGCGAGGTCTTCGTCGAGTGGTCGGTGACCGACGGCAGGGGCACGCAGGTACGGCTGGAATGGCGCGAAACCGGCGGTCCGCCGGTTGCCCCGGTGCGGCAGAAGGGTTTCGGTTCGGCTTTGATCGAACGCGGCTTCGTCGCCCAGCTCGGCGGCCGTGTCACGCTCGACTTCCCGCCGACCGGCGTGCGCTGCACGCTGGAATGCCCGGTCGATTGATTTGGCCGAACGCGAGCGGGATGACTTTTCCTGGAATCGGCATCCCGCTCTAGCTTATTGTTGGAGCATGATCTTTTCCGAAAACCGGTAGCCACCCCGGATCAAGTCCGGGGCAGGCTTTTGCGGGATCAGGCCTAGGCTGATGGCGCGTTCCGGCGCGCGAACATGCCCCAGATCACCAGGACGACCAGCGCCCCCACGACGGCCCCGATCAACCCGGCACCCTCCCCGGCCCGGTACCAGCCGATCGCCTGGCCCAGATAGGTGGCCACGAACGCGCCGGCGATGCCCAGGAGCGTGGTGAGAATGAAGCCCGCGGGCTCGTTCGGCCCGGGATGGATGAGCTTTGCGATCACGCCCGCGACAAACCCGATGATGACCGTCCAAAGAATACTCATGTGTCGCCTCCAAATATGTGGCCCAACGAAAGCAGGGAATATTGGTTCCCAGCCGGGCCGGAGTCCGCCTCTCGTCCATGGCCGATGAGCCCGGAGGACGCCGCACGCACAAGGGGACCTCCGACCACTACAACGAATAGCCGCCGTCCACCACCAGCGTCTGCGCCGTGACCATCCCGCCGTCGGCGCACAGGAACACGATCGCCGCGGCGATATCCTGCGGCGTGCAGGCGCGCCTGAGCAGCGTGCGCTCGATCGAGGCCTGCTTGCGCGCGGCCGGCCAGCGTCGCGTCCAGTCGGTATCGACGAAGCCGGGCGCGACCGCGTTGACGCGCGCCTGCGGCGCCAGCGCCCGCGCCAGGTTCTTGGTGAGGTTGATGAGGCCGGCTTTGCT
>JBEVIH010000022.1:0-9427 GCA_040510815.1 Xanthobacteraceae bacterium
GCGGAAGCAATCGACGCCGACCGGGACGCCGCAATAGACCGCGATCTGGGTGAGCACCGCGCGGATCTCGTTCGGGGTGAGCCCATTGCGCAGCGCGCCGCGCACGTGGGTCTGGAACTCCTCCATCTTCCCGAGGCTCGCGATCATGCCGAGATTGAGGATCGAGCGCTCGCGCGGGGTGAGCGTGGTGTCGCCCCAGGCCTCGCCCCAACAATATTGGGTGACGATGCGCTGGAAGTCGCGGTTGAAGTCGTCGACGTTCTTGAGCGCGCGGTCGACATACTCCTCGCCCAGCACCTTGCGGCGCATGCCGAGGCCGCGGTTGTAGACGTCCTGGTCCATGGTCATTCCTCCGACTTGCGCTCGAGGCCGACGAGAGCCGCGAGCAGGGTTTCGATTGCCGATGGAGAAAAAGGCGCACGGCAGATCGCCGCATAGGCGGCGATATTGGCGCGCGCCGCGGCGTCGGTCGAGGCGGTGTCGGCGCCGAGCGGAGAAGCGCGGGCGAGCTCGTACATCGCTTCCTGCTGCAGGCGCTCGGCTTCGAGCTCCACCGCCTTGATGCGGGTGCGGAAGGCTTCCGCCGCGCCACCCTCGACCAAGGCCGGCGGCGATCGCAGCGCGCGCCGCACCGCCCGCAACGGCACGACCGTCATGTCGCGCCAAGCGCCGATGCGGCGCTCGAGCGCTTCGACCTCCGCGGTCGAGAACGCGCGCTTCATCGTTGCGTGCCAGAGCAGGAACAGCAGCAGATTGACGTCGACGCCGGCCTCCTCCTGTAGCGCGATGCAGGCGTCGGCGACCTTGGGCTGGCGATAGAAGCGCAGCGAGAAGCGCCAGAACGGCGATCCCTGCGCCGATGATGGCGTGTCGGCCGCACTCATGCGCGCGCGCTGAGCGGCGTGACGCCGAGCGATTTCGCCACCTCGTCGACCTGGGCGACGAGCGTGGCGCTCAGCGGCACGCCGTTTTGCTCCCGCTGCTTGCGGCGCGCGACCCGGCCCTGTCCGGGTACGCGGATCTCGTCGACGCCCGGCAACCGCCGCGACGCGGCGAGGTCGCGAACGTGGCGGTCGACCTCGGCCTTGAACAGCTCGGGCGCGATGAAGCGCGCGACGTCCAGCGCCACCATGAACTGCCCGACATTGAGCTCGCTGCTCGGCGGCGCCGCGAAATCCTTGATGTCGCGGCCGAAGGCGGCGCGGTTGAGCGGTCCGGCCAAGAGCCCGATCACCAGCGAGAGGCCATAGCCCTTGTGGCCGGCCATCGGCAGATAGGTGCCCTCGTTGATGCGGCTCGGATCGGTGATCGGCGCGCCGTCCTGGCGGTTCTGCACCCAGCCTTCCGGCATCGGCCGGCCTTCGAGCTGGTGGGTCCTGATCGCGCCGTTCGAGGCAATCGACGTGGCGATGTCCAAGATCACCGGCGGCTCGTCGCCGGCGGGGATCGCGACCGCGATCGGGTTGGTGCCGAGCAGCGGATCGGTGCCGCCCCAGGGCGCCATGTGGTGGACGCTCGACGCCGCCCCGTAGATGCCGACCATGTCGTGCTGGACCGGGATCGCCGCGTAGATCGCGCCGGCGCCGGCATGGTTGGAGCGCCGCGCGCCGACCCAGCCGACGCCGGACTCGCGCGCGAGCTCGATCGCGAGCTTGGCCGCATAGGTCATCACCACGTGGCCCAGTCCCTGGTCGCCATCGATCAGCGCGGTCGCCGGCGAGCGCTCGAGCACGCTGATTTTGGCGCGCGGATTGAACACGCCGCGCTTGAGCTGGCGCACATAGCCGGCGAGGCGGAAGACGCCGTGGGCGTCCGAGCCGGTGAGGTCGGCTTCCAGCATGCCGCCGGCGACGGTCGCGGCATCGGCCTCGGGCAGGCCGCAAGCGCGGAAGACGTCGATGAGGAAGTCCCGCAAGATGGCGGCGGCAAAGCGGCGAGTCTTTTCTGGTTCGGTTTTGGTCAGCACTTGCGTTTTCGACAGTTGAGCGTTCAAGAATTGGCCACGGCGATTTCGAGCGGGAACTTGTCCACGCATTCGTGGCCGTCCTTGGTCACGATGAAGGTGTGGCCGAGGAAGATGCCGAACAGACCATCGGGCGTGATCGGGTTGGGCTCGGCCATGATGATCATGCCGGGCTTGAGCACCTTGTCGATCTCGTCCGCCTCGGTGCGCTCGGCGAAGACGTGCGGCTTGTCGGTGACGATGTCGATGCCATGCACCTGCGTGGGGCGCGACTGCACGCCCTTGTCACGGAAGAACTTGCTGGCGAGCCGCATGTTGTCGGTCAAGTTTCCGGGCCTGATCTCGGCGACGATCTTGTTGTAGCCGGGCAGCGTGATCTCGTCCCAGAACTTGCGCACCATGTCGGTCGGCGGCCCGAGCGTGATCGGCGAGCCGATCTGCGCCGACATGCCGTTGTAGCCGGCGGCGAGCTCCATATTGATGATGTCGCCCTTCTGCAGCTTGCGCTGCGAGGGCCGCGGATTGCCGAACACCAGTGCGGGATCGGCCATCGGCGTCGACCCGATGATCAGAAAGTCGATGTCGCCGCCGCCATCGAGGATGGCGGCGCCGGCGGCGGCGCGCAGCTCGTATTCCGGCACGCCGGGTTTCGCCCGCGCGATCATCGCCTCCATGGCGCGCTGGCAGAGCAGGCCGGCCTTGCGCACGCAGGCGAGCTCCTCCTCGCTGTGCACCACCACCAGCTCGTGCATGAAGCCCTTGGTGAAGACGAGCTCGGCGTCGGGCAGCGACTGCCGCAGCACGTTGTACTGGTTGACCGGCAGGTAGTCGTTGTGGCGCGGATCGACCTCGATCAGCCCGATACGGCCGCGCTCGAGCTTGAGCTCCTTGATACGCTCGACCATCACCTCCGCATATTTTCCACTGCGGCTGTGGCGCACGTCGGTCAAGGCGTTGGCGCATTCCCGCCGGCAGGCCTCGGCGTGGGTGCCGCCCATCGAGAACACCAGCGTCGGCTCGCCGTCGAGCGGCACCACCACATAGGACGCGATCGCGTGCCATTCCCAATGTCCGGTGAGCCATTGCATGCCGCCGCCGAAGCTCCAGTGGCTGGGACCGCCCGGCACGATCACGCAGTCGAGCTTGTGCTCGCGCATCTTGTCGCGCAGCGACGCGTAGCGGCGCGCGTATTCGGCCTTCGAGTAATGGTCATAGACCGCGTCCCGGTAGTAGGGCGTGTCATACATGTTGGAGAACGGCGCATTCTGGTCGAGGCGCGAGCGCACCTGCTCCCAGGCCTGGTGACCGGCGGGACGCGTTTGGATGTTCATGAAGGGTCCTTGAGTTTGCGCGCGTTGTGTTCGGAAAGCCGGTTCCCGCCCATGGCGCGCCGGAGACGCGCGTGAACGCGCTGATGATCAAGTCCGGCGCGGGCTTTGCAGGACATCAGCTAGTTGGTGCAGTTGCCGATGGTGACCGGGCCGCCGGCCGCCTCGACCGCCTCCTTGGCGAGGCCGAGATTGGCGACCTGCTCGACCGACGGCTTCTTGTCCTTCTCGATATCGCCGTTCTCGGCGCTGTTGTCGATCGACCATTGGGTGCGCTTGGGGTCGAGCCCGCCATTGACCGACCAGACGCAGTTCTTGGTCAGCACGTCGATGGCGTATTCGACCGCCTCCGGCGGCTTGTCGGTCGCCTTCTGGATGATCGGTATCACCTTGGCCTTGTCGCCGTAGGCCGCGCGATTGGCCTCGATCATCGCGGCCGCGGTGTCGCGCAACAGCGCGCGGTCGCGCGCGATCCAGTCGAGCGAGGCGCCGTAGGCGTTGAACATGTAGTTGGGCATGAGCTCGGCCAGCTGCACCAGCAGATTGAGCGTCGGCTTCGCCTTCTTGGCGAGATAGACGTCCTCGGGGTGGAGCGCGACGCCGTCGATCTGGCCGGCGATCAGGCCCGGCAGGCGGCCGGCGGTGGCGGCGGGAATGAATTGCGCGTCGTCGACGGTGAGCCCGGCGGTCTTGAGCACCTCGCGCCCCATCCGCCAGTTGAAGCCGCCGACCCCGCCGCCGGTGGCGCTGAGCCGGCGGCCCTTGAGATCGGCCGCGGTCTTGATGTCGGGCGCCACCATGTAGGCCTGCGGCATGCGCGGCGCCAGGCCCCAGAACTGCTGCACCTTCATGCCGCGGCCGACCGCGACGTCGCTGACGCTGATGATGGCGGAACCCTGCGCGGCGGCCGCGTTGGCGGTCGCCGACTGGCCGCCCTCGAACTGGACGATGGTGGCGTCGATGCAGCGCTTGGCGAAGAAGCCCAGCTCCTTCGCCACGTAGGGCGCAGTGTGCACCACGTTGGGCGGCGCGACCGAGACGCCAACGTTGATCTTGCGCATCGTGGCGCAGCTCTGCGCGACGGCGGGGTTCGCGTCCGCCAGCACGAGAGCGCCCACCGTCAGGGGCAAGAGGAAAGTCGCTCGGTATCGATTCGACATGACACGTTCCTTATTTATTGCTTCGCTAGTCGTCCTGCGACGCCGCGGTCCAGGGCGCCACGTATTTCTCGGCGACCCGCAACAGCGCCGTGAGCGTGACGCCCAGCAGGCCGAGCGTCACGATCGGCACGAACATCTTGTCGACCTGATAGGTCGAGGCGGTGCGCACGATCAGATAGCCGATGCCGGAGATCGCGGTGTAGAGATCGGCCAGCACCATGCCGATCAGGCCGCGCCCGAGCGCCAGCCGCAGCCCGGTCACGATGAACGGCAGCGACGCCGGGATGACGATGTTGGCCCATAGCTGGCCTTCCGAGCAGCGGAAGGCGCGTCCGACCTCGATGAGCTTGGGGTCAACGCTTTTGACGCCCTGGTAGGTGTTGATCACCATCGGGAAGAAGGCGAACAGGAACAGGATGATGACCTTGGCGGTGGTCTCGAAGCCGGCCCACAGCACGATCAGCGGCACCAGCGCGACCGAGGGGATCGAATAGAGGAAGGTGATGTAGACATTGAGCGCGACGTCGAGCACCCAGAAGCGCGCCAGCAACAGCCCGATGCCGATGCCGGCCACCACCGCCAGGGCGAAGCCGATCGCCAGCACGACCAGGCTCGGCCACAGATAGGTCCACAGCTCGCCCGAGAGCACCATCTTGTAGCCCGCCACCGCCACCTTGGTGGGCGAGGTGAACAGCACCGGGTCGACGTTCCACGCCGCGATTTCCCACAGCAGGAGC
This sequence comes from Xanthobacteraceae bacterium, assembly GCA_040510815.1. Classification (GTDB taxonomy): domain Bacteria; phylum Pseudomonadota; class Alphaproteobacteria; order Rhizobiales; family Xanthobacteraceae; genus VAZQ01. The sequence goes on from JBEVIH010000022.1 coordinate 5,189, forward strand.
GCGATCGCGAGCGAGACCAGGCGGATGGCGAGATTGATCCATTGCCGGCGATGGCGGCGCTCGGCGGCAGCCCGCTCGGCGCGCGCCTTATCGTCGGAGAGGACCCGCTCCGGGTCGATCAGATCGCCGCGGGCTTGCTCGAGGGTGGTCACGCAACCTCCCTGGGCGCTTTGAGGTTGCGGGGCCTGGCGGTGTGCAGCTGATGCCAGATGTGCAGGCGAAGCTCGGCGAAGCGCGGGTCGGAGCGCACGGCGTCGGCGGTGCGCGGCCAGCCGAACGGCATGTCGAGCACCTCCTTGATGCGGCCCGGGCGCGCGCTCATGACCGCGATGCGATCGCCGAGCAGGATCGCCTCGTCGATCGAATGGGTGATGAACACCATGGTCTTGCGCTCGTCGGGCCGCTCCATCAGCAGCAGCAGCTCCTCCTGCAGGATCTCGCGGGTCTGCGCGTCGAGCGCGGCGAACGGCTCGTCCATCAGCAGGATCGACGGATTCATCACCAGCGCCCGCACCAACCCCACCCGCTGCTGCATGCCGCCGGAGAGCTGATACGGATAGTGGCCCTCGAAGCCGGTGAGCCCGACCAGCTCCAGATAGTGGGTGACCCGAGCCTTGATCTCGGCGCGCGGCGCGCCCGCCATGGCGAGCCCGAAGGCGGCGTTGTCGAACACGGTCTTCCACGGCAGCAGGCCGAAATGCTGGAACACCATGGCGACGCCGTCGGGCGGCCGCCCGGCGATCGGCTTGCCCTGCACCAGCAATTCGCCGCTGCTCAGATCGGTGAGGCCGGCGATGCAGCGCAGCAGCGTGGTCTTGCCGCATCCCGACGGCCCGACCACGCACATGATCTCGTCGCGCCGGACCTTGAGCGACAATTGGTGGAAGGCGACAACCGCGCCGTCGAGGAAAAGCTTGCTGGCGGCTTCGGCCACGATGGCTGAACCGGCCGCTGTTTCCCCTGCAACCATGCGTCTCCTCACCCGCGGTCGGCGTCCCGCCCCGCGACGCCGCGCTCTTATTAGAGTGTCGGCGGCGGCCAGTCTCCGGAAAAAACGCCCCGAACGCAATGCGACACGCGGAACTCGCCGCGACCCGGGATACCGCTACGGCTTGGATGCGAGCTGCTCCAGGATCGGCTTCCACTGCCGTTGCTCGCCCTGGATGAACGCGGTCAGCTCGGCGGGGGACATCGCACGCGCATAGCTGCCGCGGCGCGCGAGCTGCTTCTTGACCTCCGGGTCGGTGACCACCGCGTAGAGGGCGTCGCTCACCTTGCGCACGATCGGCTCGGGCGTACCGACCGGCGCCACCAACACCTGCCAGCCCACCGCGTTGAAACCGGGGATGGTTTCCGCCACCGTCGGCAGACCGGGGAAATCGGGCAGCCGTTTGGCCGCTCCCATCGCCAGCGCCTTGAGGTTGCCCGCCTGGATGGCTCCGGCGAGGCCGGAATAGGCTTCGATGATCAGCGGGATGCGGCCGCCCATGATGTCGTTGAGCGCGTGGTTGGGGCCGCCGGAATAGGGCACCAGCAGCAATTTGATCCCGGCGCGGTATTGCAGCAGCTCGCCGGTCAGGTGGGTGAGGCGCCCGACGCCGGTCACCGCATAGGAGATTTCGCCGGGCCGCTGCTTGGCGAGCGCGATCAGCTCCGGCAAGGTGCTCACGCCGAGCGAGGGCGCCGCGGCGACGAACATCGGCTGCTCGGTCACGAATCCGATTGGCGCGAAATCGCGCGGCACTTCCGGCACGAGATTGGCCGGCTTCCCCGGCGTGGGCAGGAACACCGAGAGCGCCGGCATGTAGAGCGTGTAGCCGTCGGGCGCGGCGTCGGCGGCGGCGCGGACCGAGATCGAGCCTCCGCCACCCGGTTGGTTGACTGCCAAGACCTGCTGCCCCCAGCCCTGACCCAGCCGATCGGCGACCAACCGCAAGGCGACGTCCACCGAGCTGCCGGGCGCCGAATCCGAGATGATCCGCACCGCGCGGGTCGGATAGTCCTCGGCTTGCGCCGGCACCGCGACATCGGCCGCGAGCACCAGCAACGACAGGGACATGGATGTGAACCGGGGCCTACGCGTTTTCATGTTCGCCTCCGAGGATCAAGACGTGCGCGTGGACGACGGCCCCGGCAGAGGGCCCCAGCCTGCGCAAAATCGAAATTCGGTGCGAGACCGAAAAAGCCGGGTCTCAGAAAGTCTGCTGTCGGCGCCGCTGCCGTTTCAATGTCGGGAACTTCGGCCGTCCCGATCATGGGCGCCTGTCGGAAGGATACACCACCTGCTCGCGGATGGAAGGCGACCAGAGGACACAGGCAACGCGAGCGCGTAGATCATACAACGCCGGCGATTTCGAGGATCGTGCACGACGCGGCATTCTCAATCTTCGCTCAGGCCGCGGGCCGCGAGACTGCGGCGGCAAGTTCATGATACGCCTTGCCAGACCTGCACGGATTCCACGCCGGCGAGGACCCGCATTGCTGACCCCTCCCCCGCCGTTTCGCGCCGAGCATATCGGCAGCCTGTTGCGGCCGCTCGAGCTGTTGCGCGCCAGAGACGAGCACGCGGCCGGACGGCTCGATCAGGAAGCGCTCACCGCGATGGAGAACATAGCCATCCGCCGCGTGGTCAGGCTGCAGGAAGAGGTGGGGCTCGAGGTCATCACCGACGGCGAGTTCCGGCGCGGCACCTATTCGGATGCCTTCACCAGCACCGGCCTGTCCGGCGTCGACGTCGAGCTGACCGAGTCGGTGGGCTGGACGCAGTCGGAGACCCACGGCCACCGCATGGCGCGGCGCATACCCAAGATCGTCGACCGCATCGAGTGGAAGGGGCCGCGCAACGCCGACGATTTTCGCTTCTTGCGATCGCTGACGCGCCGGACGCCGAAGTTCACGCTGCCGGGGCCCTGCTACATCCACTACCGCGCCGGACGCCGCAACATCAGCCCCGACGTCTATCCGAGCCTCGACAAATTCTGGTCCGACCTGGTGGCGGCCTACGTCCGCGAGATGCACGCGCTGGCCGAAGCCGGCTGCAGCTACCTGCAGATCGACGAGACCTCGCTGATCAAGCTCGGCGACCCGCGGGTGCGCGATCTGCTCAAGGAGCGCGGCGACGATTGGCGCGATCTCTTGCGCATCTATATCGGCGTCGTCAACGCCGTGGTGGCGCGCGCACCGGACGGCATGACGATCGGGATTCACATCTGCCGCAGCCAGGATCCGAGCTGGCAGGCCGACGTCGCCTATGACGCGGTGGCGCGGCCGCTGTTCAACGACATGAACGTCGACATCTATTTTCTGGAATACGACAATGCCCGCGCCGGCACGCTGGTGCCGCTGCGCTGGGTTCCGGACGGCAAATTCGTGGTGCTGGGACTGGTGGCGTCGAACGTCGATCAGGTGGAAACGGCGGAATATCTCGAGCGGCGGATCGCCGAGGCGAGCCGCTATCTCAAGCTCGAGCAGTTGTGCCTGAGCCCGCAATGCGGCTTCTCGACCAGCGCCGCCGCGCACGCCCCCGTGACCGAGGAGATCGAGAAAGCCAAGCTCGCGCGCATCGTGGAGGTCGCGCGCACGGTCTGGGGAACAGCGTGAACGCTGCCGTCACTCCACCTTGATGCCCGCCTCGCGCACCACCCGCTGCCACTTGGCATAGTCGTTGTTGATGAAGGCCGAGAATTCCGCAGGCGTGCTGCTCGCCGCGACCGCGCCGAGCTTGATGAGGCTCTGCACGAACGAGGGCTCCTGCGCGGTCCGCCTGGCCTCGTCGGCGATCTTCGCCACCACCTCGGCGGGCGTGCCTGCCGGCGCCAGCAGGCCCTCCCAGGAGGTCACGTCGAAGCCGGCGAGCGTCTCGGCGATCGCCGGCACCTCGGGGGCGGCCGGCGTGCGCTTGAGGCTCGCGACCCCGAGCGCGCGCAGCTTGCCGGTCGCGACGCTCGGCCAGATCGACGGCATGGTGTCGAAGATCATGTCGACGTGACCGCCGAGCAGCGCGGTGACCGCCGGCGCGCTGCCGGTATAGGGCACGTGCACGATGTCGGTCCCGGTGGTGAGCTTGAACAGCTCGGCGGCGAGATGCGGCGAGCCGCCGTAACCCGAGCTCGCATAGGTGAACTTGCCCGGATTGGCCTTCACCGCCTCGATCAGCTCCTTGACGGTGGCGGCCGGGAAGTCGCCGCGCACCACCAGGATGTTCGGGAAGGTGGCCAGCAGCGAGATCGGCGCGAAGTC
>JBEVIH010000023.1:0-7228 GCA_040510815.1 Xanthobacteraceae bacterium
ATGGAGATGCCTGCCGTGGTTCTTGCCTACCGGCAGCGCCCGTGACGCCGGCGCAAGCCGCGCAACCATCGCCCCCTACGACTGCTGCTGGCCGTCGCCGCGCGCTGCCGCGGGCGAGCGGATGAGATCACGATGCAGGCTGCCGATTAGCCGGCGCGACGCGCGTCAGCGGTGCGGAAGCGGTCGGCGGCGCGGGCGCGCGCCTTGGCGGCCTCGACGGCGCGGTCGCGCGGCGGCGCGTGGCTCACCAGCGAGTCGATGAGCTCGTGGGCGGCGCGCGTCACCTGCTCGACCGCATGGTCGAAGGCGCGCTCGTTGGCCTTGGAGGGGCGCGTGAAGCCGCTCAATTTGCGAACGAATTGCAGCGCCGAGGCGCGGATCTCCTCGTCGGTGGCGGGCGGCTCGAAATTGTGCAGCGTCTTGATGTTTCGGCACATGGGGAATTTTCTCACCACTTGATGCGCAAAGACCGCGGACCGTCGCATGGGACGGGCGCCACGATCAAGCCGTTGCTGCGGGCGGTGCAGCCTCTCCCGGCCTCATGCCGAGGAGCATCGCAGCGCAGACAAGTTTACGCAATCTGCGCAAGCTTGACAGCATTGCGTCTCGAAGCATGAGCGCAGTAACCGCCATCAATTGTTGTGGCAACAATCGGGCAGCCGCGGCATCGGCCGCGGCGGCCGGGCTAGTGTCCCGATTCCGAAGCTCGCAAACCCTTGCGGCGCCCGCTGATGCGAACTTCGGAATCAAAGGGACACTGGCAGCGCCATGGTTCCAGTGCCGCTTTGGAACCCGAAGCTCGCAACCGCATTTGCCGCACGGGTGTGCGAACTTCGGGTTCCCGGCACTAGTGAATTCCGGCCCATGCGACTATGCTGGATCGAAGCTTGGAACCCGGCGCCCAAGGGCATCACCAGCCTGCCACTTGCGCCAAGCACGACCGGGAGCGGCTGATGGACGAGACTGTTGCTTCCCTGGCTGCGACGGCTGTCGGCGAGTCCATGGATTCGCGGTCCATGCCCGACGCACCGCCGAGCGTCCTGGAGATCCTGTCCGTCGCCACCTACGCCTGCGATGCCGGCGGGCGCATCCTGTGGTTCAACCGCAAGGCCGCCGAGTTGTGGGGCCGCGCCCCGCGTGTCGGCGATGACAGCGAGCGCTTCTGCGGTTCGCACCGGTGGTACTTCAACGGCCGGCGGATCGCCCGCGAAGCGACGCCGATGGCCTACGTCCTCAAGACCGGCGCCGCGGTCCATGGGGCGGAGGGCGTGATCGAGCGGCCGGACGGCTCGCGCACGTCCGTGATGCTGCATATCGAGCCGGTCAAGGACCGCGCCGGCGACGTCATCGGCGCCGTCAATTGCTTCTACGACACCGCCCATCGCCGGCGCACGGGCGAACTGGCCCGCAGCCAGGCCGCCGCGGCGGCCGGCCGGCAGATGCTGCAGGAGCAGAGCCGGCGTTTCGCCACCACCTACGAGCACGCGATGGTCGGCATCGCGGAAGTCGACGCCGGCGGCCGCCGCATCGGCGTCAACGAAGCCGCCTGCGCGATCACCGGCCGTTCGCGCGCGGAGCTGATCGGCGGCAACATCTTCCATGTCCTGCATGTCGAGGACCGCGACGACGATTTCGACCAGTACCAGCGGCTCGTCGCCGGCGAGATCGATCGCTATTCGATCGAGAAGCGCATCGTCCGCAAGGACGGCCGCGTGATCTGGGTCGCGGTGACGAGCTCGAGCGTGCGCGATGCCGCCGGCAAATTCGTCTACGGCGTGCGCATCTTCGAGGACATCACCGAGCGCAAGGTGGCGGAGGACAAACTGCGCGAGCGGGAGCGCCAGTTTCGCGAGCTGCTGGAAGGGCTGCCCGCCGCCGTCTATGCCACCGACGCGCTCGGCCGGGTCACATTCTACAATCACGCCGTGATCGAGCTGGCGGGTCGTCGGCCCGAGCTCGGCGGCGGCGAATGGCCCGCCGACTGGCCGCTGTTCCGGCCGGACGGCGCGCCGCTGCCGTACGATCAATCACCCATGGCGGTGGCGCTGAAGGAAAACCAGCCGGTGCGGGGCGCCGAGGCGGTGGCCGAGCGACCCGACGGCACGCGCGCTCCATTCATCCCGTATGCGACGCCGCTGCACGATGCCTCGGGCACGCTCATCGGCGCGGTCAACGTGCTGGTCGACATCAGCGAGCGCAAGCAGGCCGAAACCGCGCAAAGGATGTTGCTCGACGAGCTGAACCACCGCGTCAAGAACAACATGCAGATGCTGCATTCGCTGCTGCGGGCGGCACAGCGCGAAACCGGCAACGCGGAGGCGCAGGCCGTGCTGGCGGATGCGAGCCGACGCATCGCCGCCATGGCGGCGGCGCAGCAAGTGCTCTACGACGCGGACCATCCGACCAACTACAACACCGGGGATTTCCTCGCCGCGGTCTGCGGCAGCGCCAGGCAGTCGTTGGGCAAGACTATCGACATCGTATGCGAATCCTGCGCCAGCGAGCTGCCGAACGAAACCGCGATGCCGTTGGCGCTGATTCTCAACGAATTGATCACCAACGCGGCGAAGCATGGCGCGACGACGGGGAACTCCGCGATCAGGGTCGGGTTGGCGAAGAACCCCGACGCCTTCGTGCTGTCGGTCGAGGATGCCGGCGCCGGCTTCGATCTGGAGGACGTCCGCAGGCGCTCGTCCGGACTTGGCCTGGTGAGCGGTCTCGCCCGGCAACTGGGTGGAACCTTCAAGGTCGAGCGGACGCCGGGCGCGCGCTGCGTGGTGCGCTTCCTCGAGCGGCGAGTGCACAAGTGAGATGACTTCAAGAGGATCGGAGCATGGCAATGTCGAACCTGCCCAGCCAGTCGGCGTCTCTGCTCAAGAAATCCGGCCCGGTGTTCTTGCCGGACGAACGCTCATCCGAGCACAAAGCCCGTGCGGCGCCTCGCATTCTCATCGTCGAGGATGATTATCTCGTCGCGATGGAAGCGGAGGCCGCGCTGGTCGAGGCGGGCTTCGAAGCGGCGGGGATCGCAAGCTCGGCCGAGGAGGCGGTGGCGCTGGCGAAAACCGAGCGCCCGACGCTCGCCGTCATGGACATCCGCCTCATCGGCCGGCGCGACGGCGTCGATGCGGCGCTGGACATATTCCGGGAGACCGGGGTGCGCTGCGTTTTCGCCACGGCCCATCATACGCTGGAGACGCGCGCCCGGGCGGCCCCCACCGACCCGCTCGGTTGGCTTCCCAAGCCGTACTCGATGGATGACCTGGTCGAGGTGATCAGGTTCGCGCTCGCGGAATTGAGCAGCCAGGACTAGATGTGACGATCGACGTCGCTAGAGCAGGCCGCTCACCCCGAGGGCAGGCAGCAGCCGCTGCAGGATCGCCGCGAGGCAGATGAGCCCGACCAGGATCTTCAGCAGGTTGGCGAGCCGTCCATCGCGAACAAACCGGTCGATGAGGTAGAACAGCAGCGCACCGACGACAACGATGATCAAGATGTGGATCAGCAGCAGGAGCATGGCCGTCCCTCCCCCATGCGCGCGTGGCAGGCGAGAGTGTACACCACGGGTTTTCGGAAACGGCGGAAATTTTCGCGGTCGGGCGCGGACCGACAAAAATAAAGACCCCGGCTGCGACTGGCCGGGGTCGGTGCTTTGGGGCATAGCGCGGTCGCGTTCGCGGGGACATGCTCCAAGGCGGACTGTCAACGCGCCCCTGTCTCCGAAGGTTCCCGACAAAGCCGGCGCCGCCGCGCAGAAACCGGTAACCAATCCGGCGGCCGGCCGGGTTCAGGCGGGAACGGATCGCGGCGCCGAGCGATTGGCCATCTGGGGGACCAGCAGGAGTCCCGCCATGAAACGCCTGATGACGGCGGCGCTGGCGTTGTCGATCGCGGCGACCGGGGCGCTCGCCCAGACCGATCCGAAGACCCCGACCCCGACTCCGACGCCGGGCGTCGCCGGCGGCGCGGGGCCGACCTACGGCGGTTCCGGCACCACGACGCCGCCGGCCAGGCCGGAGGAACCGAGCCGAACCCCGACCGACGGCACGCTCGGCCAAGCGCCGCCGCGGCCAGCGCCGAGTGGCCAAAGCCAGCAGCCGTTGCCGGGGCAGAAGCCGTCGGGACAGAGCGCGCCACGCGGCACGACCTTGGGTCCGCAGCCGCGGTGATGCGGGTCTATCGGCACGGGCAGCTCTCGCCTTGCGGCTGTTTCAGCTCTGGGTCAGGGTCAGCGAGTAGCGCGGGTCGGCTGCCAGGCATTGCGCTTGCGAGAGCCCGAGCTCCTTGCGCACGACGTTGGTGCCAAGCACCATGGCGACCATCTTGTAGACCGCATGCCGCCGGCTCATGCCCTCGCGGCCCATTCCGCAGTCCGACGAGATGATCAGCCGTTCGGGCGGAATATGTTTCAACGCCGCGCGGATCAAGGCCGCGACCTCGTCCGGCCGCTCGACCTGCAGCGTATGATGATCGATCACGCCGATGACGATCTTCTTGTCCTTGATCACCTGGCCGATCGCCGGCAGGTCACCGGGGCCGGACGAGCAGGTCTCGAACGTCAGCGCATCGGCGTCGACCTGGTTGAGCGCCTCGAGGGTCGGCTGGTAGCTCTGGATCTCCTTGAACATGCGCTGCTGCGACGGGTTGCCCCAGCAGGTGTGGCACCAGACTTCGGTCTTGGCGCGCAGCCCCTTCACCGTGTTGTTGAAGACGCCGACGAGGTCATGCACGTCGAGCTTGCCGAGCGCCTTGCCGCGCGCCGGCACCATGTGGATCTGCGGCTCCTCCAACTGGATCACCGGGCAGCCGGCATCGGCCAGCTCGTTGAGCTCCCGATTGAGGGCGTCGCTCAGCGCCATGGTGCGCTCGACCGGGTCCTTGTAGTAGCCGTCCATTGCGGTCGCCGCGAGAAGCTCCGGCAGGATGGTGCCGAACTTGACCGGCTTGGCGGTCAGGCGTTGCGCCACCTTCCACATGGCGGCGTATTGCAGACGGCCCGGCCCCACCGGTCCCACGATCCTGGGAAAGACGCGGGCCTCGAGATAGTCGTGCAGGATGTGGCCGCGGGAGAAGGCCGCGCCGCCGATGCTGTGGACCGCCGGCTCGGCGAGCGCGCCGAATCCGGCCATGTGCCGCAGCGGATAGCCCTGCCAGCTCATGCCTCCGACTTCCTCGTCGAAATGCGCATCGCCGTCGGTGCAGATGTCGAGGCCGGCGATCTCCTGCGCGCGCAGATGCACCGAGACCGCGTCCTCGTACTGCTCGCGGTAGCGGGAATTGACCATGGCTTCGAGAAAGCTCCTGGTGCCGAGCACGGCGGTGTACCAGGACGGCCGCGGCAGCGAACCGATGATGGAGGTCGGCAGCGTCTTTCCGGCTGAGGCCTTGAACATCGTCCTGGATCCTCGATTGCGGCAGACGCGGAGTGGGAGCCATCCCACGCTAGCACAGGTGCCGCTTCCCGAGCCGCGGCGCAGGAACGGCGCTCCTCTTCCGTTTGGCTTCCGCGCGCGAACTCGAGATGATAGCTTACCCACCAAACGGCCGCGCGACCTGCGCACGGAGAATTCGCGATCGGCCGAACCGGGAGGGCGCCATCATGAACACCGCAAGGTTGCGGACGTCTTCGCTGCTGCTGGCAGGAGCGGTCGTCACCGCCGCGTGCTTGAGCACGCCGGCGCCGGCGGCGGAAGAACTGCGCATCGGCTTCATCGCGCCGCGGACCGGCATTTTCAGCCAGCTCGGCATCGACATGTTCAACGGCTTCCAGATGTATCTGGACGAGCACAAGGGCGAGCTCGGCGGCGCCAAGGTGAAGGTGATTCTGGAGGACGATCAGGGCAAGCCGGACACCGGCGTCACCAAGGCCAACAAGCTCATCCTTCAGGACCGGGTGCATATGCTGGTCGGCGGCGTGCTGGCGACCACGGGCTACGCGCTGGCGCCGGTCGCGACGCGGGAGAAGACGCTCTATATCGGCTCGATTGCCACCGCCGACGACCTGGGGCAGCGCGACTTCGACAAGTATCCCTACATGGTGCGCCCGACCTTCGTCCCGTCGCAGCCCAGTCATCCGTTCGGGCAATGGGCCTGCGAGCAGGGCTACAAGCGGATCGCGGCCGTCGCGGCCGACTATGCGTTCGGCCACGAAACGCTCGGCGGCTTCCAGAAGGCGTTCGAGGACTGCGGCGGCCGGATCGTGCAGAAGATCTGGCCGCCGCTGGGCACCAAGGACTTCGGGCCCTACATTCCGACGATCAAGGGCGACATCGACGCCATCTTCGCGCTGATGGTGGGGCCGATGACGCTGCAATTCCCCAAGCAGTTGCGGGCGGCGGGGTTCAAGAAGCCGATCCTCGGCGGCGGCACCAATTACGACGAGTTCATCCTGCCCTCGATGGGCGACGAGGTGATCGGCGACGTCTCGTCGTTCATGTACAGCGCGGCGCTCGACACGCCGAAGAACAGGGAGTTCGTGACCAAGTACCGCGCCAAGTACGACAAGGTGGCCTCCTACTATTCGGAGGCCAACTACACCACCGCCCAGTGGATCGACGAGACGCTGAAGAAACACAACGGCACGTTTCCGGGGCCGCTCGAATTCATCAAGACCATGCGGGGCATCGCGCTCGACGCCATACGCGGACCGGTCCGTCTCGACGACAGGCTCACGGCCGTTCAGAACATCTACATCAAGAAGGTCGAGAAGAAGAAGATGTTCGGCTACGACAAGGACGAGCTCTGGAACACGGTGATCAAGACCTATCCGAACGTCGGCCAGTTCTGGACCTACGACAAGGATGCCTTCCTCAGACAGCCGGTCTACTCGCGCGAGTTCCCGCCCTGCAAGTACTGCGAATAGCGCGGACCTCGACGCGTCGACGAGCACCAGCGCCGACATGGTGGTGTCAACGCCGAGTCTCGGCGGTTGATCGGAATGTGGGAAGGCGCGCCGGCAAGCTGGCGCGATCCGCCCGGTGCAGGTCCGGTCCACGCAAGGCTCAGCGACCCCAGCGCTTGCCTCGCCGACCATCAGCGACGACAATCGCGCAACGAAAACGTCCCGGAGGAATGAAATGAGAATTCGGTTGTTGCAGCTCGCGGCCGCAGGGGCGCTGCTGGCAGGCACGCTGGGGGAGGCCGCCGCGCAGGCCGACGCCTATCCCAGCAAGCCGATCCGCATCATCACCCATTCGGCGGCGGGCGGCGCGCCCGACGTGATGCTGCG
>JBEVIH010000024.1:0-7213 GCA_040510815.1 Xanthobacteraceae bacterium
ACCGCAGGCGTATCGCTGGCTGTCATCCCGGAACCCTCCTGCTCATCGCGGCTGCCGCGTCATCTTGCGCGGCATTTCCGCAATTGGTGTGACGGACCGAAACGCGAGGATCATGGATACAACTTATACACTAATATCTCGATTTCTACAATCATAATTGGTGCGCGGTGAGCGCAACCCGATACCGGTCGGCGGGTTCATCGGACCTCGAGGACACATAGTGCGTCGCTATGGTCGGCGATGGCGGCGCGAACATCTCGTACGCGCCGCGCCTTTCATTCGTCGTGCACCGCCGGCACCCGATCGGAAATATTTGAGCACGCCCGCACGCGCCGTCGTGCGTCCGCGCCGCCGGCGGCCAACGTGGTCGTGCGTGTCCACGCCGGCCTTGATCCAATCGCAGGGCGCCGCCGCGGTAGCATTCACCCCCGCACCGATATAGATGTACCGGGTTCACGCGTGGGACCAGGCGGATGGAACGCTCCTTCAAGAAAGAGGTGCAGGCGCTCAAGCTCGGCGACGGCGAGACCTTCCGCGGCGAGGGCATCCTGGCGGTGACCAAGGCCCTGCTGCAGTCGGGGGTGAGCTATGTCGGCGGCTATCAGGGCGCGCCGGTCTCGCACCTGCTCGACGTGCTGGTCGACGCGCAGGACATCATCGGCGACCTCGGCGTGCACCTCGAGACCTCCACCAACGAGGCCGCCGCGGCGGCGATGCTCGGCGCGTCGATCAACTATCCGCTGCGCGGCGCCGTCACCTGGAAATCGATCGTCGGCACCAATGTGGCGGCCGACGCGCTGTCGAACCTCGCCTCCCCGGGCGTCGTCGGCGGCGTGATGATCATCCTGGGCGAGGACTACGGCGAGGGCGCGAGCGTGATCCAGGAGCGCTCCTATGCCTATGCGTTGAAATCGTCGATATGGCTCATCGACCCGCGCCCCGACCTGCCGACCATCGTTCGCATGGTCGAGCAGGGCTTCGAGCTTTCGGAGGCGAGCCACGCGCCGGTGATGATGGAGCTGCGCATCCGCGCCTGCCACGTCACCGGCGAGTTCAAGACCAAGACCAACCGGCGCGCCGCCCTGTCCGGCAAGAACCGCATCGCCGGCCCGCCGCGCTTCGAATACGGCAAGCTTGCGCATCCGCCGGTCATCTTCTCGCAGGAGCGGCTCAAGGTCGACGAGCGCCTGCCCGCGGCGCAAGCCTTCATCCGCGAGCACAAGCTCAACGAGCTCATTCCCGGAGACCTCGACGACGTCGGCATCATCGTCATGGGCGGGCTCACCAACAGCGTGCTCCGCGCGCTCTCCCGGTTCGACCTCGCCGATCTGTTCGGCGCCTCGCGCGTGCCCATCCTGGTCCTCAATGTCGTCTATCCGCTGGTTCCCGAAGAGGTGCGGAGCTTCTGCGCCGGCAAGCGCGCCGTGCTCGTGGTCGAGGAGGGCTCGCCGGCCTACATCGAGGACAAGATCAATGTCGAGCTGCGCCGCGCCGACATCCAGACCCGCGTGCTCGGCAAGGGCTGCCTGCCGAGCACCGGCGAATACATCTCGGAAGTGCTGCTCAAGGGTCTGGCAGATTTTTTGGACGAGGCACGCCCTGCCCGCATCGACGGCACCGCCATCGCCGCCCGCGCCCGGGCGATGCTCGCGCACAAGCCGGGCGCGGTCGCTTCGGTCGGCGACATCCCGGCGCGGCCGCCGAATTTCTGCACCGGCTGCCCCGAACGCCCGGTGTTCGCCGCCATCAAGCTGATGCAGCGCGAGCTCGGGCCGACCCATATCAGCGCCGACATCGGCTGCCATTCGTTCGCGACCTTCGCGCCGTTCAGCCTCGGCAATTCGATCCTCGGCTACGGCATGTCGCTCGCCAGCGCCGCCGCGGTCGGCCCCAACATGGACCGCCGCCCGATCGCCGTGATGGGCGACGGCGGCTTCTGGCATAACGGGCTGATCACCGGCGTCGCCTCCAACCTGTTCAACAAGGGCGATGGCGTGCTGATCGTGATGCAGAACGGCTACGCCTCCGCCACCGGCCAGCAATACCTGCCGTCGAGCGCGGCCAACCGCAGCGGCGGCCCGACCGGCATGACCATCGAGCGGACCTTGCGCGGGCTCGGCGTCAAATGGCTGCGCACGGTGCGCAGCTACAGCGTCGCCAAGATGACCAAGACGCTGAAGGAGGCGATGCGCACCGCCGAGCGCGGCCTCAAGGTGATCATCGCCGACGGCGAGTGCCAGCTCGTGCGTCAGCGGCGCGTGCGCGCGGAGGACGCCGAGAAGCTCAAGCGCGGCGAGCGCGTGGTGCGGGTGCGCTTCGGCGTCGACGACGAGATCTGCACCGGCGACCACTCCTGCATCCGGCTGTCCGGCTGCCCGTCGCTCACCGTCAAGCCCAATCCCGATCCGCTGCGCAGCGACCCGGTCGCCACCGTGATCGAGAGCTGCGTCGGCTGCGGGCTGTGCGGGGAGGTCGCGCACGCCGCGGTGCTGTGCCCGTCGTTCTATCGCGCCGAGATCATCCGCAACCCGAGCTGGTGGGACCGCGCGCTGCACCGCGTGCGCCGCACCGTGATCGGCTGGCTCTCACCGCGCGCGCAGGCCCCCGCATGAACGGCCCGCAGCCCCGGCCGATCTCCATTCTGATCGCCGCGCTCGGCGGCGAAGGCGGCGGCGTGCTCACCGACTGGATCGTCGCGGCGGCCTCGCAACTGGGATTGCCGGTGCAGTCGACCTCGATCCCGGGCGTCGCCCAGCGTACCGGCGCCACCACCTACTACGTCGAGATCGTCCCGCTCCCCGCCCGCGAATTGGGGAAGAACCGGCCGGTGCTCGCGCTGGCGCCCGGCGTCGGCGACGTCGACATCGTGCTGGCGAGCGAGCTCATGGAGGCCGGCCGCGCCATCGCGTCGGGCTTCGTCACCCCCGACCGCACCTTGCTGGTCGCCTCGACCAGCCGCTCCTATCTGGTGGTGGAGAAGATGGCGATGGGCGACGGCCGCTACGACAGCGCGCGGCTGACCAAGGCGGTCGAGGAGCATGCGCAGGCGCACCTGCTCGTGGACATGGAGGCGCTCGCCACGCAAAGCGGCGCCATGATCAACGCGGTGATGCTCGGCCTCATCGCTGCTTGCGGCCGCCTGCCGTTCCCGCCCGACGCCTTCGAGGCGGCGATCCGCGCCGACGGCAAGGCGGTGGACGCGAACCTCAAGGGCTTCCGCGCCGGCCTCGAGGCCGCGCAACAGGCCGGCGCCGCCCGCGCCGAAGCGGCTTCCGGCAAGCGCGGCGCATCCGCAGCGGCTTCCGGCAAGCGCGGCGCATCCGCCTCGCCCGCCGAGCTCGAGCGCACGATCGCGGCCATGCCGACGCTTGCCCGCGATGTGATCGTCGAGGGCGCGCGGCGGCTCACCGCCTATCAGGACGTCGCCTATGCGCGGCTCTACCTCGACCGGCTGGCGCCGATCCGCGCCTCCGACGAGCGTTGCGGGGCGGCCGGCCGGCTCCTGCGCGAGACCGCCCGCCACCTTGCGGTGCGCATGTCCTACGAGGACGTGATCCGCGTCGCCCAGGCCAAGATCGAGCCGGCGCGGCTTGCGCGCATTGCCGCCGAGATGGGCGTGAAGCCGGGCGAGCCGTTCACCGTGACCGAGTTCCTCAAGCCCGGCATCGAGGAAATGTGCTCGATCCTGCCGCCCGGCTTGGCGAAGCGCATCCTCGCTGCCGCCGAGCGCCGCGGCTCCCTCGCGCGCGTGCATTGGGGGATGGAGGTCAACAGCGCGTCGGTCTCGGGCTTTTTGCGGTTCTGGCTGCTGGCGAAGCTGCGCCGCTGGCGGCCGAAGACCTATAGGTTCGAGGTCGAGCAACATTCGATCGAGAGTTGGCTCGCGCTCATCGGCGAAGCGGCGCCGGTGTCGGCCGATCTCGCGCTCGAGATCGCCGAATGCGCGCGGCTGATCAAGGGCTATGGCGACACCCACAAACGCGGCAGCGCCAACTTCCATCTGATCGAAATGCGCGTCATCCGCCCCGCCTTGATGGGCAGCTTGCCGTCCGCCCAGGCCGTGGATGCGATCGCGAGCGCACGCGTCGCCGCTCTGGCCGATCCCGAGGGCGATACGCTCACGCGTTGTCTTGCCGAGCTTGACCAGCAGAGCGCGCACCGTATCGCGGCGGAGTGAATGCAGCGCAGCACGGACGCTGGTGCCGCAATGGACTCTCGCCGATCAAGCGGGTAACAACATCCGACTTGACCCACCCCAGCGCACGCAGCGGCGCGCAGCAGAAAAAAGCCGGAGGACCGCAGATGCGGATCGACGCCTATACGCACTTTTTTCCGAAGAAATTCTTCGACAAGCTCAACGAGGTCGCCGGCGACTACAAGGACATGGGCAAGCGCGTGCGCTCGCTGCCGGCGCTCTACGACCTCGACGTGCGCAAGAAGATCGTCGACGGCCACAAGGACTATCAGCAGATCCTGTCCTACCCGCAGCCGCCGATCGAGCGGTTTGCCAAGAGCCCGCAAGACATCGACGCGTTCTGCCGCATCATCAATGACGGCTTCGCGGAACTGTGCGCGAAGGAGAAACACCATTTCCCGGGCTGGGTGGCGCACGTCTCGCTCGATGCGGCCGACGCCGGCGTGGCGGAGGCCGAACGCGCGATCAAGCAGCTGGGCGCGCTCGGCGTGCAGATCTACACCAACGTCGCCGGCAAGCCGCTCGACCGGCCGCAATACCTGCAGTTCTGGAAAAAGATGAATGAGCTCGGCAAGCCGATCTGGCTGCATCCCGCGCGCGGCGCCGAAATGCCCGACTACATCGACGAGAAGAAATCGCTCTACGAGATCTGGTGGACGCTCGGCTGGTCGTACGAGACCGCCTGCGCCATGATGCGTCTGGTGTACTCCAAGATCATGGACAACCATCCCAACCTGAAGATCATCACGCACCACTTCGCCGGCATCGTGCCGATGCTGGAAGGCCGCCTTGGACCGGGCAATGACGTGATGGGGTCGCGCACCAGCGAAGAGGACTACGTCTCGCTGCGCAAGAGTCTCAAGAAGCGCCCGCTCGACTATTTCAAGCAGGACTTCTGGGCCGACACCGCGGCCTTCACGGCGGTGCCGGCGACCAAGGCCGGCATGGAGTTCTTCCCGCTCGAGAAGATCATCTTCGCCTCCGATTGCCCGTTCGATCCGGAAGGCGGCACGCTGTATCCGCGCGAGACGCTGCGGATTCTCGATTCGCTGAACATTCCCAAGGCCGACCGCGAGAAGATCGACTACAAGAACCTCGAGGCCATCACCGGCGTGAAGCTGGTGAAGTAGGCCGGACGATGGGACCTTTCTGGATTGCCGCCCGGCAAGCCGGCCTTTCGTTAGAAGAAATAATGAGCGGCTCAAGCCGGTGACGCGGCCGCTTCTGAGCTGTGGTTTTCCCCTGCGACGGCATGAATCCCGCCGCGCCATCTGCTAGCGTCGCGGCGCCATGGATGCCGCGCGCCCGCTGACCCAACAAGGCTTCGAATCCGGCCCGCCTGCCGAGCCGCTGGGCCGCGCCACGCCGGTCATGGAGCAATACATCGAGATCAAGGCCGCCAATCCGGATTGCCTGCTGTTCTACCGGATGGGCGACTTCTACGAGCTGTTCTTCGAGGACGCCGAGGTCGCCGCGCGCGCGCTCGGCATCGTGCTCACCAAGCGCGGCAAGCATCTCGGCCGCGACATTCCGATGTGCGGCGTGCCGGTGCATCGCGCCGACGACTACCTGCACCGCCTGATCGCGCTCGGCCACCGCGTCGCCGTGTGCGAGCAGCTCGAAGACCCCGCCGAGGCGAAGAAGCGCGGCGGCAAGAGCGTGGTGCGGCGCGACGTGATCCGGCTGGTCACCCCCGGCACACTCACCGAGGACACGCTGCTCGATGCCCGCCGCAACAATTATCTGCTGGCGATCGCCCGCACCCGCGCGGCAGCGGACGAGTTCGCGCTGGCGTGGATCGACATCTCCACCGGCGAATTCCGCATCGCCGAGCGCGACCGCGCCGGCGTCGCCGCCGAGATCGCGCGGCTCGAGCCGGGCGAGATCATCGTGTCGGACGCGCTCTACGGCGATCTCGAGCTTGCCCCCTATCTGCGCTCGCTGCCGGCGGTGACGCCGCTCGCCCGCGACGTGTTCGACGGCGCCACCGCCGAGCGGCGGCTCACGAGCTTTTTCGCGGTGGCGACCAGCGCCGCGTTCGGCGCGCTGTCGCGGCTCGAGCTCACCGCCGCGGCCGCCTGCGTCACCTATGTGGAGCGCACCCAGCTCGGCCAGCGCCCGCCGCTCTCGCCGCCGACGCGCGAGGCGCAAGGCACGACGCTCCTCATCGACCAGGCCACCCGCGGCAATCTCGAGCTCACCCGCACGCTCGCGGGCGAGCGCGCCGGCTCGCTGCTCGCCGCCATCGACCGCACGGTGACCGCCGCCGGCTCGAGGCTGCTCGCTCAGCGGCTCGCCGCCCCGCTCACCGATCCGTCGGCGATCGCCCGCCGGCACGACGCGGTCGCGCATTTCGTCGCCGATGCGGCTGGGCGCGCCGACACCCGCGCGCGCCTCAACGCCGCCCCCGATCTCGCCCGCGCGCTCGCGCGCCTGGTGGTCGGCCGCGGCGGTCCGCGCGATCTCGCGGCGATCCGCGACGGCATCGCCGCCGCCGCCGGGCTCGCGGGTGAGCTCGACAACGGCAAGGAGGTCGCCGCCGAGCTCGCGCAGGCCGTCGCGGGCCTGCGGCGGCCCGAACCGGCGATCGCCACCGAGCTCACGGCGGCGCTCGCCGACGAGCTTCCCCACCTCAAGCGCGACGGCGGCTTCGTGCGCGCCGGCTGCGACGCCGCGCTCGACGAGGCGCGCGCGCTGCGCGACGAATCCCGCCGGGTGATCGCCGCCCTGCAGGCGCGCTACGCCGAAGTGACCGGCGTGCGGGCGCTCAAGATCCGGCACAACAACGTGCTCGGCTATTTCGTCGAGGTGACCGCCCAGCACGGCGACAAGCTGTTCGGCCCGCCGCACAACGCCACCTTCATCCATCGCCAGACGCTCGCCGGCCAGGTGCGCTTCACCACCACCGAGCTGGGCGAGCTCGAGGCCAAGATCGCCAACGCCGCCAACCGCGCGCTCGGCATCGAGCTCGAGACCTTCGAGCGCCTCGCCGCCACCGGGACCGCCGCGTCCGCCGCC
>JBEVIH010000025.1:0-7026 GCA_040510815.1 Xanthobacteraceae bacterium
TTTTTTTTTTGTTTTTCTTTTACACATTCATGGGGGTGGTGTTTTTTTTTTGGGTGGGTTTTGCTTTTTGGGGGGGCTGGGTGTGGGTGGGGGGCGCCCGCGACACCATGGTCGGCACCCAGTTCCACCCGGAGAAGAGCCAGCGGCTGGGCCTGCGGTTGATTGCGAATTTCTTGAAGTGGAAACCGTGATGGTTCGTTGTTGAGCGCGTCGCCGTGATCCTGTTTCCGGCCATCGACCTCAAGGACGGCACCTGCGTGCGCCTCGAGCAGGGCGACATGACGCGCGCGACCGTGTTTCATCGCGATCCGGCCGCGCAGGCGCACGTGTTCGAGAGCCAGGGCTTCGAATATCTCCATATCGTCGATCTCGACGGCGCCTTTGCCGGCAAGCCGGTCAATGCGGCGGCGGTCGAGCGCATCCTGGAGACGGTCGCGATCCCGATCCAGCTCGGCGGCGGCATCCGCGACACCGCGACTATCGAGGGCTGGCTCGAAAAGGGCATCAACCGCGTCATCATCGGCACCGCGGCGGTGCGCGATCCGTCGCTGGTGCGCTATGCGGCACGGAAATTTCCCGCGCGCATCGCGGTTGGGCTCGACGCCCGCGACGGCAAGGTCGCGGTCGAGGGCTGGGGCAAGACCTCCGAGCTCACCTCGCTCGACCTCGCCAGGCGCTTCGAGGATGCCGGCGTGGCGGCGATCATCTACACCGACATTTCCCGCGATGGCCTGCTCAAGGGTCTCAATCTCGACGCCACCATCGCGCTCGCCGATGAGGTGAACATCCCGGTCGTCGCCTCGGGCGGGCTCGCCTCGATCGCGGACGTGAAGGCGCTGCTGGAGCCGCGCGCGAGCAAGCTCGCCGGCGCGATCGCCGGCCGCGCGCTCTACGACGGGCGCCTCGACCCGGCGGAGGCGCTCCGCCTCATGCGCTCGGCGCGAACCGCGGCGTGAAGCCGTCTACACGATCGGATCAGTCCTTGGTCGCCAGAATCGCCGCCAGCGCGGGATTGCCCTGATCCGCCAGCGCATCGATCTGGTCGCGGGACCATTGATAGGCGGCCTCGAACACCTCGAAGTGGCGGTCGAAATCCATGAAGTTCGCGCCCGCAAACGCCGGCAAGCTCAGCACGAGGTCGAGCGGGCCGAGCGGCAGCTGCTCGAGGCTCTGGTGCATGCCGAGGCAACGCTGCAGCACGCCGATCGGGTTTGGCAGCACCGGCAGTCGGCGCCGGCCGGCCGGCGTGAGGATCTGGCGCAGCAGCCGCCAGCGCCCGGGGATGCTGGTGTAGTCGACCTCGAAGCGGTGCCGCACCTCGCGGGCGCCGAAATGCACGACCAGGTTCGGTCCGGCCTTGAGCGTCTTCATCGACCGCAGCGGGATGTTGTCGACCACGCCGCCGTCGACCAGCATGCGCCCGTCGTCGGTGAACACCGGCGGCAGCACCGCCGGCAGCGAGCTCGAGGCGCGCGCCGCCTTCCAGAGCGGGCCGCGGCGGATCAGATAGGGCCCCTGGCCGGTGCCGTCGAGCACGGTCGCGACCGCGAAATAAGGCCGCCAGGCGTCCTCGACCGACACACCCTTGAACTGCCGCTGCAGCGCCTGGTCGAACGGGACATGGTCGAGCAGCGCGTAGCGGGGAAACGTGTAGCGCTTGAATCCCCGGCTGGTCACGAACACGTCGTGGGTGCCGAGGTCGACCTCCTCGGGGCTGAGCCCGATGGCGAAACCGCCGAGCACCGCCGCGCCGACGCTGGCGCCGCCCAGGATGTCGAAGGTCACACCGCGCTCCGCAAAGGCCTTGAAGACGCCGACATGGGCCGGGCCGAATCCGCCGCCGCCGGCCGCGACGTAGCCGACCGCGCGCCCGGTCAGGAAGCGGTGCAGGCTCTTGAAGTCGAGATCGTCGTCGATCGCGACCTGGTGATGCATGCCGACGTCGCGATCCTTGAGCCAGTCGGCGGTGCCCTCGACCCAACCGGCGCGGCGCGCGTGCAGACGCACCAGCCGGCGGCGCACCGGCGGGTGGGTGGCGAAGGCGAAGGTCTCCACCGGGTTGAGGCTCTTGGGCACCGCGCCGGAGACGACGATCAGCACCTGGTCCGCTTGCCGGATCGCCTTGCGGGTCCAATCGCTCAGCGTGTCGTCGGCGAGAAAGGCGATCAGCTCGTAGTCGTGCTCGATGGCGTTGAGCCAGTTGGATACGTTCGGGTCATCGGGCCCCTGGCCCGGGAAATGGCCCTTGAGATAGTCCGAGTCGATCAGGCGTCCTTTGCCGCGGCGTCCGACCACGCCGTCGAGGCGCTCGTAGAACGCCTGCGGGATCGGCTCGCTGCCGCCGGCGATGACCGCGATGGTGCGCGCGACCGCACCGCGCGGCTCGACCATGAGGCGCGTGCTGCTTTCGGCGAGCCTGCGGGCGAGCGCACGCAGCAGCGGCTGATAGAGTTCCGGCACCTGCCGCGCGGCGCCGTCGAATGACGTCCGGTCGAGCTCGAGCACGACCGAATCGCGCACCGCGATGATCGTTGCGGTGCGCGGCGCGCCGGAGAAGAAGCCGATTTCGCCGATCGGCTCGCCGACCCCGATCTCGGTGACGGGGGTGTTCTTGCCTTCGATCCAGACCTCGAAGCGCCCGGAAACGACCACATAGACGGAATCCGACGGCGTATTCTGGCGTACGAGGACGTCCCCGCGGAGCAGGTTGTGAACCTTCGCGCGCGACCAGATTTCAGCCAGCTGATCGTTCGACAGCTCGCGGAAGATCGCTGTCGAGCGGAGCACCGTCGCCGCGTTGGGGGCGACCGGATCGTGTGCCTTGGCGGCTCCTTGGGCCATGTTCCATCTTTGCAGACCAGCCTGCGCCCGGCAAACCTGTCGGCCCTGCACTCGGCCGATAGGACTTCCTTGGCCGCGCGGGAGGAGCCGTTCGATCGAACCGGATTCCGCAGCCAAGCGCGGTGGGCCTGGGCTATATTGCGCGCTCGCCGCCATCGCGGCCGCGGCCCGCTCGGAGCGTTCGTCTGGTGTTCAAAGTCCGCGTCATTCCCTGCCTCGACGTCAAGGACGGCCGGGTCGTCAAGGGCGTGAAGTTCCTCGATCTGCGCGACGCCGGCGATCCGGTCGCGGCGGCGATCGCCTATGATGCCGACGGCGCCGACGAGCTCACCTTCCTCGACATCACCGCCAGCCACGAGAACCGCGACATCATGCTCGACGTGGTGCGGCGCACGGCGGAGGCCTGCTTCATGCCGCTCACCGTCGGTGGCGGCGTGCGCACGGTCGAGGACATCCGCAAGCTGCTCGCCTCCGGCGCCGACAAGGTGTCGATCAACACCGCCGCGGTCGCGCGGCGCGAATTCGTGCGCGAGGCGGCGGAAAAGTTCGGCGACCAGTGCATCGTGGTGGCGATCGACGCCAAGAAGGTGTCGAAGCCGGGCGAGCCGGACCGCTGGGAGATCTTCACCCATGGCGGCCGCAATCCGACCGGCCTCGACGCGGTCGATTACGCCCGCGAGGTGGTTGCGCTCGGCGCCGGCGAGCTCCTGCTCACCTCGATGGACCGCGACGGCACCAGGCAGGGCTTCGACATCCCGCTCACCCGCGCCATCGCCGACGCCGTGCCGGTGCCGGTGATCGCCTCCGGCGGGGTGGGGACGCTTGAGCACCTGGTCGAGGGCATTCGCGACGGCCACGCCACCGCCGTGCTCGCGGCCTCGATCTTTCACTTCGGGGAGCACTCGGTGCGCGAGGCCAAGGACTACATGGCGCGCGCCGGCCTGCCGATGCGGCTCGATCCATGATGGCGAAATGGCGAATAGAGCTTGTAGGGTGGGTCAAGTCGCTTGACGAGCGGCCAATATTCTCCGTGCGCTCTCGCGACGCGACCCACCACTTGTCGCGCGGTAATGCCGCCGGTGGGTCGCGGCGCGCACAGCACGTCGTGAGCCGGTTGGCCGTGCCCGGCGCCATAGCGCGTCGAAGACGCGCGTGAACGCGCTTGTTGACCCACCCTACAAGCGCCTCGCCCAGCGCAGCGCCTGCTCGAGCCGGTCGTTGCCCCAGAACAATTCGCCGTCGGCGGTGGTGAAGCTCGGCGCCCCGAACAGACCGAGCTGCTGCGCCGCCTCGGTCTGCGCCCGCAACCGCGCCTTGATCGCATCCGACTGGGCCGCTTCGAGCACCGGCGCCGGCTCGACCTTCAGTTCCGCCAGGATGTCGGAGATGGTCGCCACATCGTCGATGCGGCGCCTGCCGCCGAACTGCGCGCGGAAGACCGCGCGACAGAAATCCTCGCCCCAGCCGTGATCGAGCGCGGCCAGCGCGGCGCGCGCCGCGAGCACGCTGTGTTGCGGAAACGGCTCGGGCCGCCGGAACGGCAGGGACAATTCCGCGCACAGCCGCTCAAGATCGCGCCACATGTGGCGGCCCTTGGCGGGGAAGAGATTGAACGGCGACGTGGTCCAGCCCTGCGTCTTGAAGATCGGGCCGAGCAGGAACGGACGAAAATGCACGCGGACGTCGGCCTGCCGGGCCAGCGGGGCGATCCGCATCGCCGCCGGATACGAATAGGTGGAGGCAAAATCGAACCAGAAGTCGAGCACGGGAGCGCCCATGCGGCCATGCTAGAGCATGATCCCGAAAAGTGGATACCGGTTTTCGGAAAAGATCATGCTCCAACAAGCCCCCATGCGCGGGAATGTGAAGCGATGCCCGGCCTCCCGAGGTCGCATGTCAGTTCTGCGCAAGTGGGGCAGGCCCGATTTGCCTCGGGGGGCAGAGATGATATGCAAAATGCGGAGCGAAACTGATGCCGAACTTCACCCTCCATGACCTCGAAAAGCGCGTCAAGGCGCGCGCCAAGGCCAGCGCCGACGTCTCCTATACGCGCAGGCTGCTCGACAAGGGCGTGGCGCATTGCGCCAAGAAGCTCGGCGAGGAGGCGGTGGAGACCGCGCTTGCCGCCATCGGCGAGGATCGCGACCGGTTGATCGCCGAAGCCGCCGACCTCATCTATCACCTACTGGTCGTGCTCGAGGCGCGCGGGATCGCATTGGCCGAGGTGGAAGCCGCGCTCGCGGAGCGGACCCGGCAATCGGGCCTGGACGAGAAGGCGGCACGCGGAGCCAAGTCGGGCCCGCCCGATCTGCGCAAGGCCAAGACGCGGCCCGGCCAGGCCCGGGGCGCCTAGCGCATGTCCCGGAAAAGTGGGAACCGGTTTTCCGAAAAGGACATGCGCCAATCAAGGAGGCTAGAGCGCATCCCGATTCGACCCAATCGGGATGCGCTCTAGCAGGGATCGTCGATGGAGCAGCGCATCGAGGACGGCCTTTCGCCCTACCGCGTGTTCTCGCGCGCGGAATGGGCGGAGCTGCGCCAGGACACCCCGATGACGCTGACCCGGGAGGAAGTCACCCGGGTGCGCTCGCTGCACGACCGGCTCGACATGCAGGAGGTCGAGGAGATCTATCTGCCGCTGTCGCGCCTGCTGTCGCTCTACGTGGCGGCGACCCAGCGCCTGTTCCGCGCCCAGCAGGGCTTCCTCGGCACCGAGGACTCCAAGCTGCCCTACATCATCGGGGTCGCCGGCTCGGTGGCGGTCGGCAAGTCGACCACCGCGCGCGTGCTGCAGGCGCTGCTGGCGCGCTGGCCGAACGTGCCGAAGGTCGATCTCCTGACCACCGACGGCTTCCTCTATCCCAACGCGGTGCTCGAGCGCGAAGGCCTGATGGAGAAGAAGGGCTTTCCCGAGAGCTACGACCTGCCGGCTCTGCTGCGGTTCCTGACCGACATCAAGGCCGGCCGCCGCCCGGTGCGGGCGCCGATCTACTCGCATCTGATCTACGACGTAATGCCCAATCAGTGGATCGAGATCGACCGCCCCGACATCTTGATTGTCGAAGGCCTCAACGTGCTGCAGGCCGGCCGCCCGCCGAAGGACGGCAAGGCGATTCCTTACGTGTCGGACTTCTTCGATTTCTCGATCTACCTCGATGCCGACGAGCAGGTGCTGGAGAGCTGGTACGTGGACCGCTTTCTCACCCTGCGCGGCACCGCGTTCCGCGATCCGAAATCATACTTCCACCGCTATGCGACCTTGTCGGACGAGGCCGCGGTGACCACCGCGAGCTCGATCTGGAGCCGCATCAACCTGGTCAATCTGCACGAGAACATCCTGCCGACGCGCCAGCGCGCCGACCTGATCCTCACCAAGGGCGAGAGCCACCTGGTGGAGCAGGTGGCGCTGCGGAGGCTGTGATCTCCTCGGTGTCATGCCCGCGCAAGCGGGCATCCAGTAGTCACGGCGCTTTCATTTGATCGTAGCTGCTGTGATTACTGGATCGTCCGCTTTCGCGGACGATCACAGAGGGCGCTACGCCGCCAGCGAAGCCCGCCCGCGCACCGTCGCCAGCACATCCGCCAGCCGCTCGCGGGCGAGCGGCTTGGTCAGAAAGCCGTCCATGCCGGCGGCGAGGCAGGCGTCGCGGTCTTCGTCGAGCGCATTGGCGGTGAGCGCGATGATCGGCGTGCGCCGCGCGCCGTGCTCGCTTTCGGCCGCGCGGATGCGGCGCGCCGCCTCGATGCCGTCGCTGCCGGGCATGTGCACGTCCATGAGCACCAGGTGGTAGGGCGTGCCCGCCGCCTGCGCGGCGGTCCAAGCCTCGACGGCGGCATCGCCGCTGCCGGCCAGTGTCGGGCGGTGGCCGAGCCGCTTGAGCAGCGCCTGCGCGAGCAGCGCGTTGATCTCGTTGTCCTCGGCGATCAGGATCGCGAGCCCGCGCTTGGCGGGCTCCGCGCGTACCTCCGCAGGCTCGCCTGCGCCGTTTTCGCTCGCGGCCCGGTCGAAGCCGTCCTGCTCGCCGCCGAGCAGGGCGGCGAGCGAGATCGCACGCACCGGCTTCACCAGGTAGCCGGTGAAGCCCGCCTGCTTGAGCGCCGCGAGCTCGGGCCGCTCGCCCGGCGTCACCAGCACGATCCGCTGCGCGGTTGCAGGGGCGGCGCTTGCCAGCCGCTCGCAGGCCT
>JBEVIH010000026.1:0-12785 GCA_040510815.1 Xanthobacteraceae bacterium
TTTGATCGGGCCGGAGGCTGTGAAAGGGCCAAACGAACGATCTGGCAGCGTGCCGTAGCGGCCATTATTATGAGCGGCGAGAATCCGGTTTGGAATCGAACGAAACTTGTCCCTCAATGCGCGTGCCAGGCCCCAGTTCCCCGTTTAGGCAGACGCCCGGCGCCGAAACCGGCCGGGCTCCTACACGCATGGGCGACGACGAGCGCCGCAAGGGCGGCGAGCGCGGTACGCCTCCGGGCACCGCGGTCATCACCAAGACCAAGCCGCAGACCAAGCGGCCGAGTCTCTACCGGGTGCTCATCCTCAACGACGACTACACCCCGATGGAGTTCGTGGTTCACATCCTGGAGCGCTTCTTCAACAAGGATAGGGAAGCCGCGACGCGCATTATGCTTCATGTGCACAATCACGGGATCGGCGAATGCGGCGTCTATACCTATGAAGTGGCGGAGACCAAGGTGACACAGGTCATGGACTTCGCTCGAAAACACCAGCATCCTTTGCAGTGCGTGATGGAGAAGAAATAGCTTCGGGGGCAGCGTCCAATACAAGCGGAATGGAACATTGAATGCCGACCTTTTCTCGCAATCTTGAGCAATCGCTGCACCGGGCCCTGGCGCTCGCCAATGAGCGTCATCACGAATACGCGACGCTTGAACATCTACTGCTGGCGCTGATCGACGACCAGGACGCCGCCGCCGTGATGCGGGCCTGCAATGTCGATCTCGAAAAGCTCAAGCGAAACCTCGGCTCATATCTCGAATCCGAACTGGAGAACCTCGTCACCGACGGTGGCGACGACAGCAAGCCCACGGCGGGCTTCCAGCGCGTCATCCAGCGCGCCGTGATTCATGTGCAGTCGTCGGGCCGCGAAGAGGTGACCGGCGCAAATGTGCTGGTCGCGATTTTCGCCGAGCGCGAGAGCCACGCCGCCTACTTCCTGCAGGAGCAGGACATGACCCGTTACGACGCGGTCAACTACATCAGCCACGGCATCGCCAAGCGGGCGGGCATGTCGGAGTCGCGGCCGGTGCGCGGCAGCGACGAAGAAGGCGACGCGAAAGGCGGCAACGGCGACGAGCCGAAGAAAAAGGGCGATGCGCTTGAGGCTTATTGCGTCAACCTCAACAAGAAGGCGAAGGAAGGCAAGATCGATCCGCTGATCGGGCGCGAGCGCGAGATCAACCGCTGCATCCAGGTGCTGTGCCGCCGCCAGAAGAACAATCCGCTGTTCGTCGGCGACGCCGGCGTCGGCAAGACCGCGATCGCCGAAGGCCTGGCGCGCCGCATCATCCATGGCGAGGTTCCGGACGTTCTCAAGAACTCGACGGTGTTCGCGCTCGACATGGGCACGCTGCTTGCCGGCACCCGCTATCGCGGCGACTTCGAGGAGCGCCTCAAGCAGGTCATCAAGGAGATCGAGGCCTATCCGGGCGCGATCATGTTCATCGACGAGATCCACACCGTGATCGGCGCGGGCGCCACCTCCGGCGGCGCGATGGACGCCTCGAACCTGCTCAAGCCGGCGCTCGCGGGCGGTACCATCCGCTGCATGGGCTCCACCACGTACAAGGAATACCGCCAGTATTTCGAGAAGGACCGGGCACTGGTGCGCCGCTTCCAGAAGATCGACGTCAACGAGCCGTCAATTCCGGACGCGATCGAGATCATGAAGGGCCTCAAGCCGTACTTCGAGTCCTATCACAAGCTCAAGTACACCAACGAGGCGGTGAAGGCGGCGGTCGAACTGTCCGCGCGCTACATCAACGACCGCAAGCTGCCCGACAAGGCGATCGACGTGATCGACGAGTCCGGCGCGGCGCAAATGCTGCTGCCCGAAAGCAAGCGAAAGAAGACGATCGGCATCAAGGAGATCGAGACGACGATCGCCACCATGGCGCGCATCCCGCCAAAGACCGTCTCGAAGGACGACGCCGAGGTGCTGCAGCATCTCGACCATACGCTCAAGACCACGGTGTACGGCCAGGACAAGGCAATCGAGGCGCTCTCGACCTCGATCAAGCTTGCCCGCGCGGGACTGCGTGAGCCGGAGAAGCCGATCGGCTGCTACCTGTTCTCAGGCCCGACGGGCGTCGGCAAGACCGAGGTGGCGAAGCAACTGGCAAAGAGCCTCGCGGTGGAGCTCATCCGCTTCGATATGTCGGAGTACATGGAGCGCCACACGGTTTCGCGGCTGATCGGCGCGCCTCCGGGCTACGTCGGCTTCGACCAGGGCGGCTTGCTGACCGACGGCGTCGACCAGCATCCGCATTGCGTGCTGCTGCTCGACGAAATCGAGAAGGCGCACCCGGACCTGTTCAACGTCCTCCTGCAGATCATGGATCACGGCAAGCTGACCGACCACAACGGCAAGCAGGTCGACTTCCGCAACGTCATCCTAATCATGACGACCAACGCCGGCGCGGCCGACATGGCCAAGGCGGCTTACGGCTTCACGCGCAGCAAGCGTGAAGGCGACGACCTGGAAGCAATCAACCGGCTGTTCGCCCCAGAGTTCCGCAACCGGCTCGACGCGGTCATCACGTTTGCGCACCTGTCGCCGGAGATCATCAAGCAGGTGGTCGGCAAGTTCGTGCTGCAACTCGAAGCCCAACTCGCCGACCGCAACGTCACCATCGAGCTGACGGAGGAGGCCTCGCGTTGGCTGATCGCCAATGGCTACGACGAACTGATGGGCGCGCGTCCTATGGCGCGGGTGATCCAGGAGCACATCAAGAAGGGGCTCGCTGACGAGGTACTGTTCGGCAAGCTCAAGGGCGGCGGCCACGTTCGCGTGGTGGTGGTCAAGGACGACAACAGCAGGGACAAGCTCGGCTTCGAATATGTCGAGGGCCCGGTCACGCCGAAGCCGGAGAAGATCCCGGCCCAGGCAAAGCCCAAGCGGCCGCGCGCCCGCAAGCCGAAGCCGCCGGGCAGTGACGGCCCGCCGAGGGGCGGCTCTGTGCCGAAGGTGCCGCTGGTCAAGGTTTGATCGTAACGAACGTTCGGTAAGGCCGGGCCTCGCGCCCGGCCTTCGCTTTGCGCACACGTTGCATGTGGCGCGCAGCTTGCGCCGGTTGGACGGCTATGTGACGAACAGGCATGTCCGCGCCGCCGGAACCAGCACCTCTCGTTGCCTCCGGCGGCTTCCTGCTCGGCGTCCGTACCGCCTTCACGTCGGTGTTCGGTTTCGTCATCGCCTTCACCTACATTGGCTTCGGCGCGCTGTGCCACGACTACGGCCTATCGATGGGCTGGGCGATGTTGTCGACCGCGCTGCAGTGGGCCGGACCGGCACAGGTTCTCCTGGTCACCGGCATGGGGCCCGGCACGGCGCTGTTCGAAACGGCGGTCGCGGTCAGTCTGTCGAGCGTGCGCCTGTTCCCCATCGTGGTCGCGCTGATCCCAGTGGTGCGGCAGGAGACCACCCGGGTTTGGCAGTTGCTGATCCCGGTGCATTTCATGGCAATCAGCGTGTGGATCGAGTCGATGCGCGCGGCCCCCAAGCTCGCCCGCGGCCAGCGCCTGCCGTTTTGCAACGGTGTCGGCCTGACCTTGCTGAGCATCGGGGTGGTGTTCACCGCGGTCGGCTACAGCATTCAGGCTCTTCTGCCGGCCGTTTTTGCCGCTGGCGCCATGTTCGTGACGCCGATCTCGTTCCTGGTATCGGCGGCACGCAACGCGCGCCTGCTGCTCGACAAGCTCGCGCTCGGTCTCGGCATCGTGATCGGTCCCGCGCTGGCGTTCAGCAAGGTCGATTTCGACCTGCTGTGGACCGGGATAATCGCAGGCACGCTGGCGTATGGCGTGCATCGCGCGCAGCGCCGCTGGAAGGCCGCGTCATGAGCTTCACGATGGAGCCCTATCTCGCGTTGCTGCTGATCGGCTTCCTGCCCAGCGAGGTATGGCGATGGCTCGGCATCATGCTCGGCCGCGGTCTCGACGAGAACTCCGAAATCATACTGTGGGTGAGGGCTGTGGCGACCGCGCTGGTCGCCGCCGTGGTGGCGCGCATCACGCTGTTCCCGCCGGGTGCGCTCGCGGCGGTGCCGGTCGAGGTGCGGCTCGCCGCGCTCGGTCTTGGCTTTCTAGCGTTCCTGCTGATCCGCCGCTCGGCCTTCGCGGGCGTGATCGTCGGTGAGGCCGTGCTGATCGGCGGAGCGGCGGCCTTCGGGCCATAGCTTGCGCGTTGCGGCGGTCCTGTGGGACAGCTTGGGCCGATGTCCGAGACGCCAGCCGATCCTTCCCCTGTCGCCACGCGCGCGGCCTTCTTCAACGGATTTGTCGCCGCGTGGCGCTCGGTGTTCGCCTATGTGCTGGTCGGCAACTACATCGGGATCAGCGCACTAGCCTATGAGTTCGGCTTCAGCCTGCCGTGGATGATCCTTTCGACGCTGCTGATCTGGGCTGCGCCTGCGCAGGTCATCCTGATCTCAACGTTGACCACCGCAACATTGCTGGAGGTCGCGATCGCGGTCGGGCTGTCCAGCGCGCGCTTCTTGCCGATGGTCGCTGCGCTGGTGCCGGTGCTGAAGGATCAGCGCACGCGGCAGCTCGATCTTCTGTTGCCGACGCATCTGACGGCCATCAGCGTCTGGGTCGAAGGCATGCGGCTCACGCCGCAGATGCCGCGCGGCGAGCGCATCCCGTTCTACAACGGCATGGGCTCGGGTCTGCTGTTGTCCGCGGTGGCCGGCAGCGTGATCGGCTATTCGCTGGCGGCGCGGTTGCCGCCGCTGCTTGCGACCACGCTGCTGTTCTTCACGCCGATGGCGATCCTGATGTCGTCGGCGCGCAACAACGAGACGCTGATCGACCGGCTGGCGTTCGGGCTCGGCTTGGTGATCGGCCCGTTGCTGGCGGCGCAGAAGGTAAAGCTCGACCTGATGTGGACCGGCGTGATCGCGGGCTCGATCGCCTACGCGGTTCACCGGCTGCGCGAGGCGGTGCGATGACGCTCGCCGAGATCGGGCCCTATCTGGCGCTCATCCTGGTCGGCTTCCTGCCGAACGAGGTGTGGCGGGTGCTCGGCCTCGTGGTGGTGCGGGGCCTGAGCGAGCACTCGCAGATCATCGTTTGGGTGAGGGCGGTGGCGACGGCGATCTTGGCCGGCGTCATGGCGCAGCTCGTCATGACGACCAGCGGCGCGCTCGCCGCCATACCGTTGTTCGTGCGGATTGGCGCCGCGGCGCTGGGCTTTGTCGCGTTCCTGGTGGCGCGCCGCTCGGTGTTTGTCGGCGTGCTGGTCGGCGAGATGCTGTTTCTCGCCGGCGCGTGGTGGTACGGGCCCTAGACCTCAGCCTTCAGCGCCGCCGCCAGCTTGAGGGCGTGGTCGGAGAGCACCTCCGGCTTTTCCTTCTCGCTCGCGGGAGGCTTCATCGGCACCCCGGACTTGCGCGGGATGACGTGGAGGTGGAGATGGAACACCACCTGGCCGCCTGCGCCTTCGTTGAACTGCTGGACCGTCACGCCATCGGCGCCGAACACCTGCATGCCGGCCTTGGCGATCTTCTGGGCGGCCGTGGCGACTGCGGCGAGGTCGTTGGGCTTAACGTCCAGCAGGTTTCGCGCCGGCGCCTTCGGCAGCACCAGCGTGTGGCCGGGGGCGCGCGGCATGATGTCGAGGAAGGCGAGAACCTTGTCGTCTTCGTAAACCTTATGGCACGGCAATTCGCCGCGCAAAATCTTGGCGAAAATATTCGCGGGATCGTAAGCGGGCATCGAAGTCACTCCTGCTCGATCAAATCCTTGCGGAACGGAGCGGCCGCTGCAAGCTCCTCGCCGGCCGCCTCCACATAGGCGCGCTCACGGGCGAGGTAGTCGGCGATGGCCCGCCGCAGCGAGGGATCCGCGATGTAGTGGGCGGAATGGGTGGTGACCGGCAGGTAGCCGCGGGCGAGCTTGTGCTCGCCCTGCGCGCCGGCCTCGACGCGGGAGAGCTTTTTGGCGATCGCGAACTCGATCGCCTGATAGTAGCAGATCTCGAAATGTAGGAACGGATGATGCTCGCTCGCACCCCAGTGGCGGCCGAAAAGCGTGTCCGAGCCGATGAAGTTGATGGCGCCGGCAATCCAGCGACCGGCGCGTTTCGCCATGATGAGGACGATGCGGTCGGGCATGGTCCGGCCGATCTGCGAATAGAACTGGCGGGTGAGGTAGGGCCGGCCCCACTTGCGTGAGCCGGTTTCCATGTAGAAGCCGAAGAACACGTCCCAGATGTCTTCCGTCAGGTCGCTGCCGGTCACCCAATGCACGCTGATGCCGTTCTCCAACGCCTCGCGGCGCTCCCGCTTGATGGTTTTGCGCTTGCGCGACGACAGCGCTTCGAGGAAGGCGTCGAAGCTGGCGTAGCCGGCGTTCTCCCAGTGGAACTGCTGGTCGGTGCGCCGCAGGAAGCCCTGCTTGGCGAGAAAGGCGCACTCCGGCTCCGGCATGAAGGTGACGTGAACGGATGACGCCTCCTGCCGCCGGCAAAGCTCCAGGAGGCCCGCCGTCAGAGCGGATCGCACCGGCTCGGCGTCGGAGCCCGGCCGCACCAGCAGGCGCCGTCCGGTCGCCGGCGTGAACGGCACCGACACCTGGAGCTTGGGGTAGTAGTCGCCGCCGGCGCGCTCGTAAGCCTCGGCCCAGCCGCGGTCGAACACGTACTCGCCGCGCGAATGCGATTTCAGATAGCAGGGCACCGCGCCGAGAAGCGTACCGTCCGCGCTTTCCGCGACCACGTGCTGGGGCCGCCAGCCGGTCCGGGCGGCGGCTGAGGAGGACGTCTCCAGGGCGAGAAGAAATGCATGTGAAATGAAAGGATTATAAGCTTGATCTTGAGATTTTACTTCGGCTTGTTGCGCGTCCGGATTAGCGCAGGCATTCCAAGCTTCCGCGGCCACCTGATCGATGGCTGGGATCACGCGCAGCCGCAGTTCAGGGTGGCTCATTTCGCCTATCGCACCGGGCAGACCACCGAGTCATAGCCCGACAGCATTCCATCGGTGGCGAATCCGGTTTCAATGCGGCAACCGGGCGCGACCGGCGCGCATCCTTGAGGGGTACAGGCAATCGGCGTCTGGCTGCGGGGCTCGTCCTTGCGCGCGCGCTTGCGCCACTGTGCCGAGGCGTCCTCGAATGGCGCCGAGCCGAGCAGGACGAAGAAAGATGCAATGCGCATGGATTACCACCTCCTTGCAGGGTCAGCTTGGCAAAAAGCACGCCATACCGAAACCCTGGGGCGGCAATCCTGTGGAGGCCTTAGCGGCGGTACGGACAGACGACCTCGTCGTAGCCGGACGGATCCCAGGTGAAAGGGATACGCCCGGTCTGGATCCGGCAGCCGCGCGGAATGGGGTTGCAGCCCAGATACGTGCAGGCGATCTGTTGTCCGCTGCCATAGGCTTGCTGGCCGCGAACGCGCTTCTTGCGTTTGGCGGCGGAGAAATCGTGGTGGGTTTGAATTTGTGACGCACCGGCCGGGGCCACTTGACTGGTTTGGGCGGGCGTGGCCGCGACCGTGAATGCGACGACGGCAGCGGCGGCGGCAACAATGGACAAATGCATGGGTCTAGCTCCTCGATGCTCACGGCAACGCCCGTACTGCGCGGGAGTTGCGTTAAATCGCGTTCATTCAAGGCCGGAGGCCCTCGAAAATGATCTGGTCGGCGTGCCGCGCGGCGCGGCGCTGGTCCTCCGGCGTGCGCACGGTCCAGGTCAGCAACGGCAGGCCCAGCACATTGCGCGAGAAGCCGGGCACCGGCGAAGGCAGATCCGACACCCGATAGGCCAGGAATTGCAGGCGCGACGCCAGGGCCTGCAGCACGAACTTCGCGCCGGCTCCTGTCGTGAAATTGCGCTCGCGCGCGGGGTCCGGCCGCCATCCGACCAGGCCGCGAAGCAAGCCCGGCGCCAGGTCGCGTAGCGCCGCAATCTGCCCGGGGTCGAACGACATCACAGCAACCGCACCCTTGTAGTCCCGAAGCACCTGCGCGGCGCGCCGCGGCCCGCGCAGGTCGCCCTCGAACCGGCTTTTGATCTCGATCACCAGCGTCGCCCGTCCCGCCACCAGCGCGCAAAGTTCGCCCAGCGTCAGCATCCGGTCTTTGGTGGCCTTGAACGCCACTCGCTTCAACTCCGCCGCCGACATCGCGTCGAGGCGGCCCGCGCCATCCGTGAGGCGTCCCAGCACATCGTCGTGATGCACCATCGCCTCGCCATTGGCGCTGATCTGGAGATCGCATTCGATCGCGTAGCGGCCAGCGATCGCGGCTTCGAAGGCGGACGGCGTGTTCTCGATCACGCCGTTTGCGGCGTCGTGCAGGCCCCGGTGTGCGATCGGTCGCGAGGTCAGCCAGTCCGGCATGATCCCTGGCTTTAGTTCACCTCGAACGCGCCCTCGACTTCGACGGCGGCATCGAGCGGCAAGGCCGAAACGCCGATGGTGGTGCGGGCGTGGCGGCCCTTGTCGCCGAATGCGGTGACCATCAGATCGGACGCGCCGTTCATCACCTTGGGACCGTCGGCGAAGCCTGGGGCCGAATTGATGAAGCCGCCGAGCCGCACCACGCGGGCCACCTTGTCGAGATCGCCGAGCGCGCTCTTGAGCTGCGCCAGCAGGTTGACGGCGCAGGCCTGCGCCGCCTTGGCGCCGTCCTCGATTGAGACGCCGCCGCCGAGGTGGCCCTTGGCGACCAACATGCTATCGTTGTCGAAGCAGAGCTGGCCGGAAATAATCAGCAGCTTGCCGGTGCGCACGAACGGCACGTAGTTCGCGACCGGCGCGGCCGGGGTCGGCAATTTGATCCCGAGGTCCGCAAGCTTCTTTTCAACCGTGCCGGCCATGCTGCTCTCCCTGACAACGCCCCAAGAACCGCCCAAGAGACTCCCGAGAGGCGCCCATGAAAATGCCGCCTTTGTCTTCGCTGATCGGGCGGGCGCTGGCAAGAAGCTGCGCCGCCCACCGGCGTTGCGGCATCGGCATGGCAAGCCTATTCTGCGGCACCGGGGCAAAACCGGGAGATTCTCGATGAAATCGGCAGTTGCGCCCGCCTTTCTTGCGGTTGTTGCAATCTTGGCGGTGGCGCCACCCCTCCCGGCTGCGGCGCAGGGCAGCGCGGTCGTGCTCGCCTCGCATCGTGCGGTCTATGATCTCAAGCTTGCCCAATCGCGCGGCAAGCGGCCGATGAGCGCGGTCAACGGGCGCATTCTGTACGATTTCTCAGGGAGCCCGTGCGAGGGCTACGCGCTGCAGTTCCGTCAGGTGTCACAGCTCGACAGCGGAGAGGGCAAGGTTTCGCTGAGCGATCTGCGCGCCACCACCTGGGAAGAGGGCGGGGCGCAGCGGCTGCGCTTCCACTCGCAGAATTTCCTCGACGACCGGCTGCGCGACGCGGTCGACGGCCAGGCCGAGCGGCTCAAGAGCGGCATCGGCGTCAAGCTGACCAAGCCGGCCGACAAGTCGTTCGATTATTCCGTCGACATCGTGTTTCCCACCGAGCACGTCCGCCGCGTTATCGCCGCCGCGCGCGAGGGCAAGACCGTGTACGAAGCGGTGGTCTATGACGGCTCGGACAGCGGCGACAAGCTGTACGACACGACGGCGATCATCGGCAAAGCAATCGCGCCGCAGGAGCGCACGCCGACCGACGCCGCCGCCAAGCAGGCGGCGCTGGCGTCGTTGACGCGCTGGCCGGTCAGCATCAGCTATTTCGACAAGAGCAAGCAGGGCGGCGAGCAACTGCCGATCTATTCCATCACCTTCGAACTCTACGAGAACGGCGTGTCGCGCGCGCTGCTGCTCGACTATGGCGATTTCGTCGTCAGCGGCGAGATGACCCAACTAGAGCTCAAGGACAGCAAGCCCTGTCCTTGAGGCGCGGGCTCACTCTTCCTCGCGGTCGAACTCCAACCCCTTGACCATCGCCTCGTGGCCGAACTTGCCGCGCACGCGGTCGATCGCCCGCTCGGCGGCCGCGCGCCGCGTCGCGCCGGTGTCGATCAGGTCGGCGGGATCGGCATCCTCCGCATCGGCCAGCGCGCTGACGCCGACGCCGAGCAGCCGGTAGCGCGTGCCGTTGATTTCGCGGGCCAGCAGGTCGCGGCTCGCCGCGAAAATCTTGTCCGCAAGCTGGGTTGGGCTCTCCAGCGCGCGCGCCCGCGTCAGGATGCGGAAGTCGGCGGTCTTGAGCTTGAGCGTCACCGTCGAGCCGGACAGCCTCTTGTCCTTCAGCCGGTCGGAAACCTCCTCAGCCGCCGCCCACAGCCGCTTCTCCAGCGGGCGGAACGAGGCGAGATCGCGCTCGAAGGTGTTTTCCGCCGACACGCTCTTGCGCTCGCGCACGGGGTCCACGTCGCGATCGTCGATGCCGCGGCAGAGCCGCGCCAGGCGCTGGCCCTCGGCGCCATAGCGGCGCATCAGGTCACGCTCCTCGGCGCGTTGCAGATCGGAAATCAGCCGGTAGCCGTCCTTGGCAAGCCGCTGCACCGCGACCTTGCCGACCCCGTAGATGAACGACACCGGCCGCTCGGCAAGGAAGCCCGCCGCCTCGGTCTGGCCGAGCAGCGCAAAGCCTCGCGGCTTGTCGAGGTCGGATGCGATCTTGGCGAGGAATTTATTGCACGAGAGCCCGATCGACACCGTGATGCCGAGCGTGCGATCGACCTTGGCGGAGAAGCGCGCCAGCGCCTTGGCTGCGCTCATGCCGTGCAGCCGCTGCGTGCCGGTCAGGTCCATGAAGGCTTCGTCGATGGAGATCGGCTCGACCAGCGGCGTGAGCTCAAGCATCAGCGCGCGCACCTGCCGGCTGACGCCCGCGTACTTGTCCATGTTGGGCCGCACGATGGTGGCGTGCGGACACAGCCGGCGCGCCTCGAACATCGGCATCGCCGAGCGCACGCCGAAGGTGCGCGCGATGTAGCAGGCGGTGGTGACGACGCCGCGCTTGCCGCCGCCGACGATCAGCGGCTTGTCGTTGAGGCTCGGGTCGTCGCGCTTCTCGACCGTGGCGTAGAACGCGTCGCAGTCGACGTGCGCGATGGTCAGCGTGTCGATCTCCGCGTGACGCAGCACGCGCGGCGAGAAACAGGCCGGGCAGCGCGAGGCCTGCGCGACGTCGTTAAGGCAGTCGCGGCAAAAGGCCGGCATCACGGCGCGTCCAAGTGAGGCCCGGCGAGCGCCTGGCGGGCGCGCGTCACGTCGAACGGGTCGATGCCCTGGTGGGCGGCGAAATCGAGCAGCAGCTTCTCGTCGGAGACGACATGTTCGAGCACGCCGGCCAGGAAATGCGGTTCGCCCGCGGCTTCTCGCAACGATTCCGGGCCGATACCGGACAGGGCGAGGAAGATGCCGAGCCGGTTCGGCTCCTCGGCGAGGAACGACAGCGCGGCGATCGCCAGCGTTTCGGCGTGCTCACGCCCGCCGCCGTTGTCTCGCGCGCCTTGCCGCGCCGTCTTTGCCGGAGGTTTCATGCCCGCCGCCGTTTACGCCCTCCGGGCAGCTTAGCAAGCGGTGGATTGCGGGTCAGGCTGGGGACAGGCCGTGGAGGTTGGGCGCCGGGGTCCCGCACAATGCGTGAGAGGCAAAAATATCGCGCCAGTTGTGATGCTTAGCCGGCTTTCGCGATCCGGAATTGCATCGCATTGTTTTCCTTTCCGTAATACTTCCGGCCTAGGTTGTTAACGAAATCCCCCAGCGCTTGCGGTACCCGCCGCGGGCGCCGCAGCCGTTCAGGCGCGGGGCAGTGGAGCGGGCGATGGCCAAGACCGTGCTGATCGTGGAGGACAACGAGCTCAATATGAAGCTCTTCCACGATCTGTTGGAAGCGCACGGCTACCAGACTGTCGGCACGCGCAACGGCATCGAAGCGCTCGACCTCGCCCGCAAGCACAAGCCCGATCTCGTGCTGATGGACATTCAGCTTCCCGAGGTATCCGGCCTCGAGGTCACCAAGTGGCTCAAGGACGATCCGACGCTGAAGTCGATTCCAGTCGTCGCAGTCACCGCGTTTGCCATGAAGGGCGACGAGGAGCGCATCCGCGAGGGCGGCTGCGAGGCCTATCTGTCGAAGCCCATCTCGGTCGGCAAGTTCATTGAAACCATCCGCCATTTCCTGGGGAATGCGTAATGTCCGCCCGCGTGCTCGTCGTCGATGACGTAGCGGCCAACGTCAAGCTCCTGGAGGCCCGTCTCTCCGCCGAATATTTCGATGTCTCCACAGCGATGAGCGGCGCCGAGGCGCTGGCGATCTGCGCCAACGCGGAATGCGACATCGTTCTCCTCGACGTGATGATGCCGGACATGGACGGCTTCGAGGTCTGCCGCCGCCTCAAGAGCAATCCGACGACGCACCACATCCCCGTGGTCATGGTGACGGCGCTCGACCACCCGTCCGACCGGGTGCGCGGGCTCGACGCCGGCGCCGACGATTTCCTGACCAAGCCGGTGTCCGACGTCGCGCTGATCGCGCGGGTGCGTTCGCTGGCCCCCCTGAAGATGATGACCGATGAGCTTCGCATGCGCGCGCTCACCTCGAAGGAGATCGGCATCCAGGACGCCGAGAACGAGGCCATCGCCGACGCCGGCCGGCGCGGCCGCGTGCTGGTCGTCGACGACCGACTGTCGGCTTCCGAGCGCATCGCGCAAATGCTGGCGGGCGAGCAGACGGTCGATATCGAGAACAACCCCAATGACGCGCTGTTTCACGCCGCCGAGGGCAACTACGATCTGCTGATCGTCTCGCTCGCCTTGGAGAACTACGACGGTCTGCGGCTGTGCAGCCAAGTCCGCTCCCTGGACCGCACCC
>JBEVIH010000027.1:0-28874 GCA_040510815.1 Xanthobacteraceae bacterium
GGCATCAGGGGATGGCTCGAGACCTTCGGCCGTTCCTTCTTCGAGCAATTCGAGGAGCCCCAACGAGGGGAGGTATTCTCCGAGGTCATCGAGCTTCTGCGCCCGGCGCTCTGTGACGCTGACGGGGTGTGGACGGCGGACCATATCAGGCTGCGTTTTGCCGCGGAGCGGGTTGGGTGAGGGAAGGCCGCGTTGTCCTCGCCACACCGATGCCAGATTCGTAGCAGAGGCCTTGGCCTGCCAGGGGCGGCGGCGTGAGGACGCGTGACCCGGTTCAGAGGGTGCTAGGCATGATCCAACGGCCTGAAGCGGCTTGCGCACATCTTGCTCTGCTGTTCGGTCTTGTCGCCGCCACCGCGGTGCTTGGCGTGCCCGCTGTGCGTGCCGAAACCATCCAGAACCAGATCGCCGTGTTTGCCGCCCTCGACAAAGTGACGGGGCGCATCTCGCATCTGGAAATTCCGATCAATCAGACGGTGCAGTTCGGCGCGCTCAAAGTGACGCCGCGGGTTTGCGATACGCGCCCCCCCACCGAGGCGCCCCACACCGCATCCTTCGTCGAGGTTGACGAGATCAAGCTCACCGGAGAGGTCGAGCGCATTTTTACAGGCTGGATGTTCGCCGATAGCCCAGGCCTTCACGCCGTGGAGCACCCGGTGTTCGACGTCTGGCTCACCAACTGCAAGACGAACGAGCCGGTGGCGCCCGCCGGTAGCGAGCAGAATGCGGCGGCGCCGGCAGCGCCTGCGGCCGAGGCACCCGCGGCTAAAGCACCTGCCGCCGCGGCTCCAGCTCCTGAGGCGCCGGCGCCCGCCGCGGCAGAAGCGGCCCCGCCGCCACCGCCCAAACCTGCTCCAGCGGCTAAACCAGCCTCGGCTCCCGCGGCACCTGCCGCCGCGCAGGCTCCGGCACCGGCAACTCCGCCGAAGCGGCCGCCGCGGCCTAAGCCGGCACCGCCTCCCTCGACGTTCCCGATCTTCGGGCAGTAAAGCGCCGCTTCGAGCAGGCGCTGAAACTCCGCTCGCCCAACTTCGATCGCGCCGAAGCGGGCGAGGTGGCCGGTCAGGAACTGCGTGTCGAGCAATTCGAAGCCGCCAAATTTGAGGCGGGCGACGAGATAGATGAGCGCGATCTTGCTCGCATCGCGGGCCTTGGAGAACATGCTTTCGCCGAAGAAAGCCCGGCCCAGGTGCACGCCATATAGGCCGCCGATCAGCTCGGCGTCCTCCCAGACTTCGACCGTATGGCAGTGCCTCATGGCGAACAGCTCGGCATAGAGGTTGCGGATCCGCCCGTTGATCCAGGTGCTGCGCCGCCCGGCGCGCGGTGCGGCGCAACCGGCGATCACGGCGTCGAAATCGTCGTCGATCCTGACCTCGAAGCCGCCTCGCCTGATGGTGCGGGCAAGCCTTCGCGGCACATGCAGGCGGTCGAGCGGCAGGATGCCGCGACGCTCGGGCTCGATCCAGTAGAGCGCGTTATCCTCGGCGCTTTCCGCCATGGGAAAGATGCCGCAGGCATAGGCCTTGAGCA
Organism: Xanthobacteraceae bacterium; assembly: GCA_040510815.1. Taxonomy (GTDB): domain Bacteria; phylum Pseudomonadota; class Alphaproteobacteria; order Rhizobiales; family Xanthobacteraceae; genus VAZQ01. The sequence continues at coordinate 1,534 of JBEVIH010000027.1, forward strand.
GCACCTCCGGCGTGATCTCGATGACGGCGGTCTCGCGGTTGGCCATGCGGTCTGTTCCGCCCGCGCCTCGACGCGGGTGATTCACCTAGATAAGTCGTGCTAGGCTGCCACGCGAGAGGTTTCCGTGCCAACCGCTTTTGCCGCAGACGTGCTCCGCCGCCCGATCATCATGGTCGCGGCGTGGCTGATCGCGCTGCAGGCCTTCCTCGCCGGGGTCGCGGCCGCGCAGGCCGCCGTGAAATTGGCGCCGATCTCGTCCGATGCCGGCGTCATCTGCCACGGCGCAGGTTCCACCGGGCCGGTGGTGCCGGACGCGGACCAAACTTGGCAGCTCTGCTGCGGGTTCTGCGCGACGGCGTCTTCCGCGGCCGCCGTTGGCGATGCGCCGGACGTGACGCCGGTTGTCTCCTGGAACCAGGCAGCCGCACCCGCGCTCATTCAATTCACCGTCGTCATGGCGCGCGGCGCCGTACGCGTCGGACCATCCCAGGCTCCTCCGCAGCTCGCATGAACCTGCCTTAGTCTTCGGAGACGGACGACAGGTCCGGCTCCGGTTCATGCCTCGATCTCGGAGATCCACGATGATTCGCGAGCTTGTTCTCGGCGCCGCCGGCGCCGCTCTCTGCATCTGCGCGGCGTCCGCCCACGTGAGCCTGGAAACCCGGGAAGCGCCGGTCGGCGCACCCTACAAGGCGGTGCTGCGCGTGCCGCACGGCTGCGACGGCGCGGCCACGGTCGCCCTGCGCATGCGCATTCCCGAAGGCGTGATCTCGGTCAAGCCGATGCTCAAGCCGGGCTGGAAGATCGACACCGTCACCGGCAAGTACTCCAAGACCTACCAGTATTTTCACGGCACCAAACTCAGCGAGGGCGTGACCGAGGTCGCGTGGAGCGGCGGCAAGATCCCCGACGCCTTCTACGACGAGTTCGTGTTCGCGAGCTTCCTTGCCGGCGACCTCGAAGCCGGCAAGGTGCTCTATTTCCCGACCGTGCAGGAGTGCGAGAAGGGCGTGCACCGCTGGATCGAAATCCCGGCCGCGGGAAAAACCCCGGCGGACTATCCGGAGCCGGCCCCGGGGCTGAAGCTGTTGCGCAAGCCCTGACGCGCCATGCGCGCGCGTGCCGCCGCGCTTGTCCTCTCGCTGCTGATCCTGCTCGCAACCGGCGCGCAGGTCTGGGCGCACGCCTCGCTGGTGAAAGCCGAGCCGGCCGACGGCGCGGTGGTGAGGGAGGCGCCGGCGACGTTGAAGCTGACCTTCAACGAGCCGGTCTCGCCGCTGGTGATGCGGCTGATCTCCCCGGCCGGCGCGCCGATCGCGCTCGGCGACGTCGCCACCGAGAACGCCACAGTCACCATCGTCGCGCCGCCTGATCTGCGGCGCGGCACCCACGCGCTGAGCTGGCGCGTGATCTCGGCCGACGGACATCCGGTCGCCGGCTCGCTGCTGTTCTCGATCGGGGCGCCGAGCACGCCGCCGTCGGCCGACGGCCTCGGCGATCGCTCCGTCCGCGCCGCGCTGTGGGCGGCCAAGGTCGTCATCTATGTCGGGCTCTTCATCGGGATCGGCGGCGCCTTCTTTCGGGCCTGGATCGGCGATCGGGCGTCGCCGGCCGCCGTGCCGTGGCTGGTGGCGGCGCTCACCGCCGGCCTTCTCGCGACGCCGATTTCGGTCGGGCTGCAGGGGCTGGATGCGCTCGGCCTGCCGCTGTCGGGCTTGGCGCAGAAGATCGCGTGGCAATCCGGCCTCGAGACCGCCTATGGCTTCACCGCGATCACGGCCGCCTGTGCGCTGTTCGCCGGCCTGTTCGGCCTCATCGCAACGTCGCCGATCCTGGCTCGTGTCCTCTTGCTGCTGGCCTTGCTCGGCGTGGGCTTCGCGCTGGCGCTGAGCGGACATGCGGCAACGGCGGCGCCGCGCCTGCTGACGGCTCCGTCGGTCCTCGTGCACGGCGTTTGCGTCGCGGTTTGGGTCGGAGCGCTGCTGCCGTTGCTCCTGGCGGTGCGTCACCCGCAGGCCGGCGGCGGCGCGCTGGCGCGGTTTTCCCGCATGATCCCCTATCCGCTGGCGCTGCTCGTCGTCACCGGGCTGGTGCTCGCCGTCGTGCAGCTCGGCCGGCTCGATGCGCTGTGGACGACGAGCTACGGCGTCGTGCTTGCCTGCAAGCTTGCCGCCGTCGTTGCGCTCTTCGCGCTGGCGGTGGCCAATCGCTATCGGCTGGTGCCCCGGTTCGAAGCGGCTGGCGGCGGTGCGGCGCGGCCGCTCGCGCTCTCGATCGCTTGCGAGCTCGCCATCGCGCTCGTGATCCTCTCGCTGGTGGCGCTCTGGCGCTTCACGCCGCCGCCACGGGCGCTCGCCACCAACGCGCCGGTCTCGATCCACCTGCACGGCGAGAAGGCCATGGCCCAGCTCGAGCTTGTGCCCGATGCGGCGCGCGGCGCGCGGGTAAGCGTGCTGGTGCTCGACGGCGAGTTCCGCCCGCTCACCGCCAAGGAAGTGGCGCTCGCGCTGTCCAATGTCTCCGCTGGGATCGAGCCGTTGCGTCGCGCCGCCGTCAGCCAGGCCGACGGCAGCTGGCGGATCGAGGACGTGCGGATTCCGGTCGCCGGACGATGGCTCGTGCGGGTCGAAATCCTGATCAGCGACTTCGAGAAGGTGACGCTCGAGGAAACCGTCACGCTGCCGCGTCTGCCATGACTGCGATCGGCGCGATTCCGAATCCGTCAACGTTAATTTTTTGGCAATGCTTGGGGCGGGCTTAACCCGCCTTTAGCCACGATCTGCTCAACTTTTCGCAACATGCAAACCATCTTCGTGTTTGCGCGTTTCGATCGTGTGGGGCTGCGCCACTTGGGGCGCGGGCAGAGTTGGGGAGAGTTACCATGGTCGATATGAGCCAAAAGCGCGCGAGCGTGCTGCTGGTCGAGGACGAGCCGATGATCAGCGACCTCGCCACCGAGGCGCTGCAGGAACAGGGCTTCGAGGTGGCGGCGGTGTCCAACGCCGGCGAGGCGTTGCGGCGGCTGATCTCCGGCGCGCCGATCGACATCCTGTTCACCGACGTCAACCTGCCGGGCGGGATGGACGGCGGCACGCTGGCGCGGCGGGCGCGCGAATTGCGGCCCAATCTGCCGGTGATCTACACCTCCGGCCGCCGCGCCGTGATCGAGGAGCTCGATCCGGTCGAAGGGTCGATGTTCGTGCCCAAGCCGTACGATCCGTTCCGGATCGGCCGGCTGTTCGATTACCTGGTTGCGGCGCATACGCTGCCCGGCGGCAACCCCGCGCAAGCCTGAGCAGGCACGGCGTCGGCGGCCGCCTACTGCTTCATCCCGCCACGGGCGAGAAAATCCTCCAGCCAGCGGATGTGGTAGTCGCCGTCGATGATGTCCTTCTCGCGCACCAGCGCGCGAAACAGCGGCAAGGTCGTCTCGATGCCGTCGACGACGAACTCGTCGAGCGCGCGCTTGAGCCGCATCAGGCATTCGCCGCGGGTCTTGCCGTGCACGATGAGCTTGCCGACCAGCGAATCGTAGAACGGCGGGATCGTGTAGCCGTGATAGACCGCCGAATCGACGCGCACGCCCAGCCCGCCGGGCGGATGGTAATGCACGATCTTGCCGGGTGAGGGGCGGAACGAGACCGGGTTCTCGGCATTGATGCGGCACTCGATGGCGTGGCCGTGGAACTTGACGTCGCGCTGGGCGAGCTCGAGCTCGTTGCCGGCGGCGACCCGGATCTGCTCGAGGATGAGGTCGATGTCGGTGATCATCTCGGTCACCGGGTGCTCGACCTGGATTCGGGTATTCATCTCGATGAAATAGAACTTGCCGTCCTCGTGCAGGAACTCGACCGTGCCGACGCCGAGATATTGCAGCTCGCGCATCGCCTTGGCGACGGTCTCGCCGATCGCGTTGCGGGCGTTGGCGTTGAGCGCGGGCGAGGGGCTTTCCTCGAACACCTTCTGGTAGCGGCGCTGCAGCGAGCAGTCGCGTTCGCCGAGATGGATGGCGCGGCCCTGGCCGTCGCCCAGCACCTGGATCTCGATGTGGCGCGGGCGCTCGAGATATTTCTCCAGATAGAGCGCGTCGTCGCCGAACGCGGCCTTGGCCTCGGCGCGGGCGGTCGCCAGCGTGGCGGCGAGCTCGTCCGCCGCGCGGGCCATCTTCATGCCGCGGCCGCCGCCGCCGGCCGACGCCTTGACCAGCACCGGAAAGCCGATGTCCTGCGCCAGCGACACCGCCTCCTGGTCGGACGCGAGGCTGCCCTCGGAGCCCGGGACCACCGGGATGCCGAGGCGTTTGGCGGTGCGCTTCGCCTCGATCTTGTCGCCCATCAGGCGGATATGCGCGGGCTTGGGGCCGATGAAGTGGATATTGTGCTCTTCGAGGATTTCGGCAAAGCGGGCGTTCTCCGAGAGGAAGCCGTAGCCCGGATGCACCGCGTCGGCGCCGGTGATCTCGCATGCGGCGAGCAGCGCCGGAACGTTGAGGTAGCTGTCGCGCGCCGGCGGCGGACCGATGCACACGCTCTCGTCGGCGAGCCGCACGTGCATGGCGTCCTCGTCGGCGGTCGAATGCACGGCCACCGTCGGGATGCCGAGCTCCTTGCAGGCGCGCAGCACGCGCAGCGCGATCTCGCCGCGGTTTGCGATCAGGATTTTCTCGAACATCACTCGATAATCATCAACGGCTCGCCGAACTCGACCGGCTGGCCGTCTTCGATCAGGATCTGGATCACCGTCCCCGAGCGCGGGGAGGGGATCTGGTTCATGGTCTTCATCGCCTCGATGATGAGCAGCGTATCGCCGGCGCGCACGAGGCTGCCGACTTCGACGAACGGGCGCGCGCCCGGCGCCGGCCCGACATAGGCGGTGCCGACCATAGGCGAGCTGACGGCGCCGGGATGCTTGGCAGGATCGAGCGGGGCGCCGCCGGCCTCGAAGGCGGCGGCCTGGGCTTCTGCCGTGGTCGCCGGCCGCGGCGGCGCCGGCGCGAACACCGCCTGCACGTGGCGGGCCACCCGCACGCGCTGGCCGTCGCGCTCGAACTCGATCTCGGTGAGGCCGGTTTCTTCCAGCAGCCGGGCCAGCTCACGAATGAGCTCGTGGTCGATCCCCGGCCGGTCCTTGCTCTTGCGTTCGCCGGCCACGGGCTCAGCTCTTGCGCCGCGCGCCGATCAGCGCCGCCAAGCCGTCGATCGCCAGCGCGTAGCCTTGCACGCCGAAGCCGCTGAGCGTCGCCTTGGCGACCGGCGCGATGTGGGAGAAGTGGCGAAAGCTCTCGCGCGCGAAGATGTTGCTGATGTGCACCTCGATCAGCGGAACCGCAACCGCCGTGATCGCGTCGCGGATCGAGATCGAGGTGTTGGTGTAGCCGGCCGGGTTGAGCACGATGCCGGCGGCCTTCTTGGCGCCGGCCTCCTGGATCCAGTCGATCAGCTCGCCCTCGTGGTTCGACTGGCGAAACACCACCGCCAGCCCGTGGCGCTTGGCCGTCTCACGACAGAGCCGCTCCACGTCCTTGAGGGTCGCGGTGCCGTAGGTCTGCGGCTCGCGCGTGCCGAGCAGATTGAGGTTGGAGCCGTTGAGGACGTAGATGGTGCTCGCCATGGAGAGTGCGCCGCCCCGAGGGTCTCCCGCTTTATAGGGGCCTCGTGCGCAAAGGGGAAGCGGCGGCCGCCGTGCAACGATGGCGACCGGCCCGGGGCTCGACCCGGGTTCGGCTAACAGCGCCTCAGCAAGTCGCCTTGCCGCAACGCGCGGTGTTGACCTTTTCCTTGAGCACCTTGAGCCCGACCGCGCCGATCACCACGTCGGACCCCACCACGTAGCTGGGCGTGCCGTTGAGGCCGAGCGCCTCGGCGATCTTGTAGCTCTCCTCGAGCGTGGCCTTCACCTCCTCGCTCGCGAGGTCCTTCTCGATGCGCGCGACGTCGAGGCCGACCTCCTTGGCGGCGGCAACGGCGCGCGCCTTGTCGATCGAGCCGCGGCTGGCGAGCAGCTTCTGGTGGAACTCGAGATATTTCTTGCCGCCAGTCTTGTCCTGCATGCGCACCGCCACCGCGACCTGCGCCGCCTGCATCGAGCCCTCGCCGAGCACGGGGAACTCCTTGAGCACGAACCTGACCTTGCTGTCGACCTTGAGGAGATCGAGCATGTCGGTCATGGCGCGTTTGCAGTAGCCGCAGTTGTAGTCGAAGAACTCGACCACGGTGACGTCGCCCTGCAGATTGCCAAGCGTCACCTGCCGCGACGAGTTGAAGATGGTCGCCGAGAGCTCCTTGATCGCGCCGCGATGCTTCTCGGCGTCGGCTGCGGTCTGGCGCTTCTCGAGCTCGCTCATCACCTCCTGCAGCAGCTCGGGATGCTTGAGCAGATAGTCCTTGATGATGCGCTCGATCTCGCCGCGCTGGTCGGGGGAGAAGGATTGCGCGCGGGCCGGGGCGACCGCCGGCAAGGCGAGGGCGATCGCGAGCAACGCGGCGGCCAACGGCCGGAGGTCAAGTCTCATTGTCATTCATCCTCGGGTTATCTACTCGACCGCTGCGGCGGCTTGTAGGTGGCGATGTCGTCGGCCTTGAGCCATCCGGGCGATCCGACCGGGAAGCGGGTCTTGGCGCGGGCGGCAAGCTCGCGCGCGGTCTTGAAATCGCCGCGCATGAACGCCGACCTCGCCGACGCCAGATCGGCATTGGCGAGGTCGCCCTTCTGGCCATAGGCCATCGCCAACTGGCTGTAGGCATCGGCCGATTCCGGCTCGCGGGTCAACGCCGTCTGCAACAGCGTCACCGCCTCCTCGCCGCGCGCACGATCGCGGGTGGCGATCAGCGCCTGCCCGAGCATGATCTGGATCAGCGGGGCGTTGGACGACAGCTGCACCGCCTGGCGCAGCGGCGCGATCGCCTCGGCCGGCTTGCCGGCTTCCATGAGCGCCTGGCCCTTGAGCTCGTAAAAGTAGGGGTTCTGCGGCTGCGCGTGAATGAGACCGTCGATCTGCGCCAGCGCGGCGCGCGGATCGCCGAAGCGATAGGCCGAGATCGCGCGGGCGTAGCGGGCGGGGAGGCTGGTGTCGCCCGGTCCATAGCGTCGCGCCACCGCGTCCGGCGGGTCGGTGAAGCCGTAAAGCTTGGCGCGCATCAAGTCGTGGCGGGCCTGCAGCGCCGGCGGATCCTTCTTGTCCCAGTACGGGCTGCTCCTCGCCATCCCCTCGAGCGCGGCCACGCGTTCGGCCGGCAGCGGATGCGACTGCATGTAGGGATCCATGTAGCGCGTCTGATAAAGGATCTGGTCGGCGAGCCGCTTGAACGTGTCGTACATGCCCTTCGCCGACTGCCCGGTCGCGGTCAGGTACTTCACTCCGCCGCGATCCGCCTGGTCCTCCTGGGCGCGGATATAGGCGAACAGCGAGTTCTGGATCGCGGCCTGCGGCCCGTGCATCATGGCCATTCCGGCCTGGCCGAGGTCTGCATTGCCGCCGCGCGCGCCGGCGATCATGGCGCCCACGCCCAGGATCATGGCCAGGATGGCCTGGGTCGACGCCGCCGCCAACTGCTCGCGGATGCGGGCGAGGTGGCCGCCGGCGATGTGCGCGGATTCGTGCGCCAGCACGCCGATGATCTCGTTCGGCGTCCTCGATTCCGTCAGCGCGCCGGCATTGACGAAGATGCGCCGGCCGTCGGCGACGAAGGCGTTGAAGCCCCGGTCGTTGATGATGATGACCTGGATGTTCTGCTGCGCGAGCCCGGCCGCTTTGAGGAGCGGCTGGGTGTATTCCTTGAGCAATTGCTCGATCTCGGCGTCGCGCACGATCGGCGGACCCTTGGGGCCGCCGCGTTCGGCCTGCGCCGGACCATGGGCGGCGATGAGCGCCGCGGCGGTGACGAGCGCCAGCACCCGCCGCCCGGTCGGCCGGGCGCCGGCGGGGTTCGGAGCCGCAAATCTCGCTGTGCCCGCCCCAAGCGGGCCTAAGGATGGTGATACCACGTCGTTTGGCCTTGCCCGCCCCGCCAAACCCCGGGCATTGCACCCGCGCCGGCAACTTGGTACCGCGCAGGGCCTTTGCCGAAGGGTTGAGCGCACCGAAGCCGCCAAATAGGGCAACAGCGGGGCGGGGTCCTGCCGGCAAATGCCGATGGAACAAGACGATGCTGGACGCGGCCAAACGCCTGATCATGCCTTCGGCGCGCAGCGACGTACCGCCATTCATGGTGATGGACGTGATGGCGGCGGCGGCCCGCATCGAGGCGGCCGGCGGACGGGTCATTCACATGGAGGTCGGCCAGCCGGCGGCGCCGGCCCCCTCGACCGCCATTGCGGCGGCGCGCGCGGCGCTCGCGGCCGGCCGCATCGGCTACACCGAGACGCTGGGCATCCCGTCGCTGCGGGCGCGCATCGCCCGCCATTACGCCGACGCCTACGGCGTGCCGGTCGATCCTGCGCGGGTGATCGTCACCACCGGATCGTCGGGCGGCTTCATCCTCGCGTTCCTGGCGCTGTTCGAGCCCGGCGACCGGGTGGCGGTGGCGCTGCCGGGCTATCCGCCTTATCGCCATATCCTGACCGCGCTCGGCTGCGAGTCGGTGCCGATCGAGACCACGCAGGCAACGCGCTGGACGATCACGCCCGAGATGCTGATTGCGGCCCACCGCAAGACGCCGCTCAAGGGCGTACTGACCGGCAGCCCCGCCAATCCCACCGGCACCATGATGGCGGCACAAGCCTTGCGGGATCTCATCGACGTCGCCGAAGGCGAGGGCATGAGGTTCATCTCCGACGAGATCTATCATGGCCTCGACTATGCGTTCGCGGCCGAGACCGCGGCGCGGCTGTCCGACAATGCGGTGATCATCAACTCGTTCTCGAAATATTTCTGCATGACCGGCTGGCGCATCGGGTGGATGGTGGCGCCGGAGCGGCTCATCCGCCCGATCGAGCGCCTGCAGGGCAATCTGGCGATCTCGGTGCCGACGCTGTCGCAGATCGCCGCGCAGGCGGCGTTCGACGGCCGCGCCGAGATGGAGGCGGTCAAGCACGGCTACGAGGAGAACCGGCGCATCCTGCTCGACGGCCTGCCGAAGGCGGGCCTCGACAAGATTCTTCCCGTCGACGGCGCCTTCTATCTCTACGCCGACGTGTCGCGCTTCGCCGACGACAGCTTTGCCTTCGCCAAGCGCATGCTGGAGGAGACCCACGTGGCGGCGACGCCCGGCGTCGATTTCGATCCGTTGCGGGGAAGGCACTTCATCCGCTTCTGCTACGCCGGCTCGGCCGCCGAGATGCACGAGGCGGTGGCGCGGATCGGGGGGTGGCTGAGGTGAAGCAGCGGTTCCTGGCGCGCTTAGGATAGTCGGGAGGCGTCAGCCTTTCGCCTTGAGTGCCTTGAACATCTCGAAAGCCTCTTTCGGCTTCATGTTCCGGTGCACGACCGCATGGACGGCGGTGATCATCGCCTGCGGGGCGTCGGACTGGAAGATGTTGCGTCCCATGTCGACGCCGGCCGCGCCCTGCTGGACCGCGTTGTACGCCATCGTGAGCGCGTCGAGCTCCGGCAGCTTCTTGCCGCCGGCCATCACGATCGGCACCGGGCAGGAGGCGGTGACCGTCTCGAAGCCGTCCTCAACGTAGTAGGTCTTGACGTATTGCGCGCCGAGCTCGGCGATCATGCGGCAAGCGAGGCGAAAATATTTCGCGTCACGCACCATGGTCTTGCCGACGGCGGTGACGCCCATGACCGGGATGCCGCAGCGCAGGCCGGCATCCACCAGCCTGGTCATGTTATGGATCGAGCGCGTCTCGTGGTCGCCGCCGATGAACACCTGGATGCCGACGCCGGCGGCGTTGAGGCGGACGGCGTCCTCCATGTCCATGGCGATCTGCTCGTCGGACAATTCCTCGCGCAGGATGCTCGGACCGCCGCTGGCGCGCAGCACCATCGGTTTGCTCGACTCGGCCGGAATGACGGAGCGCAAGATGCCGCGCGTGCAGAACAGGGCGTCGCAGGACGGCAGCAGCGGCACGATCGAGAGGTCGATGCGCTCGAGCCCGGTGGTCGGGCCCTGGAAATAGCCGTGGTCGATCGCCAGCATTACGGTCCGGCCCGAAGCCGGGTCGAACACCCGCGCGAGCCGGTTCTTCATGCCCCAGTCGAGCTGATGCGAGCCCTTCAGGAAGAAGCCAGGCGTTTTTTGCGGTTGGTCGGCAGAGTATCGTTCGCCTTCTTTGTCGGCTTCCGGCATTGTCCCCTCGTGCTATCGGGCGTGCAGGTGGATCTTACAAAGCCTCAGCGCAGCGCGGCGGCGATGTTGCCGCCGTCGACCGTGGTCACGTCGCCGGTGGTTTTGAGCTCCAGCGCCTGGTGCAGGAACGCCTGCGCCACGTCCTCGGCGGTGACCTCGCGCTGCAGCAGGTTGCCGCGCATGTAGTCCGTCTCGCTCACGCCGCGCGCCTTGGATCGCTCGGCGATGAAATCGTCGGTCATGAGGCCCGAGCGGATGCGGTCGGCATTGACCGCGTTCGAGCGGATGCCCTCGGCGCCGTAGTCGATCGCGTATTGGCGCACCAGCAGCAGCGTCGCCGCCTTCGGCAAGCCATAGGGCCCGAAATTCGGTCCCGGATTCACCGCCTGCTTCGACACGTTGAACAGCAGGCACCCGCCGGTGCCCTGCGCCAGCATGATCTTCACCGCCGCCTGTGCGACGCGCTGGTGGCCGTAGAAGTTCAACTCGAAGCTCTTGCGCAGGATCTCCTCGTCGACCTCGCCGATGCGGCCCTGCCAGGCCGCGCCCGCGTTCGACACCACGATGTCGACGCCGCCGAAGGCTTCCGCCACCTTGTCGAAGGCTGCGCGCACGGAGGCGGGGTCGGTGACGTCGCACTTGACCGCGAGCGCGGGGGCGCCGATCGCCGCGGCTTCGGTCTTGGCGGCGGTCTCGTCGAGGTCGAGCAGGGCTACCTCCGCGCCGGCTGCCGCAAAAGCTTTGGCGGTCGCGGCGCCGATGGCGCCGGCCGCGCCGGTGATGACCGCGACCTGGCCGGCGAGCGGCAAATCCTTCTGCTCGCCGAGCTTGGCCTGCTCGAGCGGCCAATATTCCATGCCGAACATCTGCTCTTCGGAAATCGACTCGTAGCGGCCGATCGCCTCGGCGTCGGTGATGGTCTCGACCGCGGATTCCGCGAGGTCGGCGGCAACGCGGGCGTCGGCCTTGCAGCGGCCGAGGCCGAACAGCCCGAGGCCGGGCGCCAGCACGACGCGCGGGAGCGGATCGAGCATCTTCTTGGTCCTGCCGGCGCGCGCGTTGTTGCGCGTGAAATAGGCCCGGTAGCTCGCGACATAGGCTTGCGCCGCCGTGCGCGCGAGGCGCTTGAAGTCGGCGATCTTGCGGTCGTCCGGCGCGTCCAGGATCATCGGCCAGCTCTTGGTGCGGATCGTATGGTCGGGCGTCACCACGCCGGCCTGGCTGTAGCGCTTGAGTTCCGCGCCGTTGACGAAATCGAGCACTGCCCGGCTGGTGCGGAAATCGAGAATCATGCGCCGCCACGCGCCTTCGATCTTCTCGTCCTTGAGGCTGCAGGCCCCGCGCAGGATCGGCGCCACCGCGGCGAGCGGCGCCAGCGCCTGCGGCAGTCGTGCGGCGACGAACACCGCCTTGCGGTTTCGCTGCAGTCGCTCCTCGGCGAGCGTCACCAGCGCGATCATCCGCTCATAAGCCTCGCGGGCGCTCTCGCCGAAGGTGAAGATGCCGTGCTTATGCAGGATCAGCCCTTCCACGCCGGGCTTTGCGTCGTGCACTTCGGCCGCCGCCTTGGCGAGCGCGAAGCCCGGCATGATGTAGGGCACCGTGCTCGCGCGGCCGCCATAGACCTGCGCGCAGATGGCTTCGCCGTCCGGCTGGTCGACCAGGCTCAGAACCGCGCTGGCGTGGGTGTGATCGATGAATCTGTGCGGCAGGAAGGCATGCAACAGGATCTCGACCGACGGGTTCGGCGCCGTCGGATCGAGCAGATTCTCGCGCTGGATGCGCGTCAGCTCCTCGTCCGCGAGCGCGTCGCGGGAGCGCAGCTTGCGCAGGCGATCGAGCCGCACCGCCGGCAGTCCGGCGGGCTCGATTGCCGCCATGTCGGCGCCAGAGCCCTTGATGCAGAGCGCCTCGACCTCCTCGCCGAGGAGATCGGGCATCGTGACCTTCACAGAGGTGTTGCCGCCGCCGTGCAGCACTAGCTTGCGATCGCGGCCGAGCAGGCGCGTGGTGTAGACGCGCAGTGCAAGGTCGCGGCTGACGCCGTCGCGGGCGTAGCGGTCGACGATCGCTTGCGCATCCTTGTCGACCCAGCCGCTTTTCATCCGTCCTCGATGCCCTTTTCGGGGTTTACCCCTTGCCGAGCGCGCGCTTGCTCCACCAGCCGGAACGGCGCGGGCGATCGCTGTCCTCGCTCTCGGTCGGACCGGAGACGACCGGCTGCGGCGGCTCGGCCGGATGAGCGATGGCGGGAGCGGCCGCTTCGCCGGTGAGGCCTGCCGGCGCGGGCTCGCGCACGGTCGAGCGCCGCCGTGGCGGCTCCGGCGCCGGCGCGATCGCGTCGGGGAGCGCAGGCGCCGCGACCGGCGCGGGCCGCTCGTCCTGCGGCTCGACGGCCGCGGGCGGGGGTGTATCGCGCTGCGGTTCTGCGATCGGCTCGCGCGCGATCGGCTGCTCGTACAACGGCTCGGTCGCCGGCCCATCGTCGAAATCGGCCACCGCGCGGTTCAGCTCCGACTCGCCGGCGCGGCCACGATCGGACGCGAACGGCGCCTCGCCCTCGCGGTCGCGACGATTGCGCCGTCCGCCGCGGCGTCCGCGCCGCCGCCGGCGGCGCTCGCTGTCGCCGCGCGCCTCGCCCGGCGCGTCGGCCGCGCCCTGACCGTTCTCGCCCTCCGCCTCGATATGGCCTTCGTCACGCGGGGCGGCGGCATCCTGGTGCTCGGTCCGATCGTTCGGGAATGCGCCGTCCTCACGCGCAATGTCGCCGCCGTTGCGGTCATGCGCGAAGGCACCGTCGCGCTCGGGCTGGAACGCGCCGCCGTCGCGGCCTTCGCCGCCGCGGCGTCCGCGCCGCCGGCGCCGCCGCTTGCGGCCGCCGCGTTCGCCGTCGGCACGCTCGCCCTCGGCACGCTCGCCCTCGGCGCGCGCCTCCTCGGGCTCGGCCGCGGCCTCGTCTTCCTCGGCCTCGACCGCCTCCTCCATGTCTTCGTCGTCCTCCTCGTCCTCGGGCTCGGCCGGAACCGCGGCGGGCGCCTGCAGCGCCAGCGCTTTCGCCTGCTCGGGGCTGTGCACCTGCTCGCCCTTCTCGATCACGAACGACAACTGCCCGCCGATCCCCGCGTCGGCATTGACCATGATGGTGATGCGGAAGCGCTCCTCGAGCGCGCGCAGATGGGCGCGCTTGTGATTGAGCAGATAGAGCGCGATCTCGGCGCGCGTGCGCACGATCAGATTGTGGGTGGCGCCCTTGAGCAGCATCTCCTCGAGCGAGCGCAGGAGCTGCAGGGCGACCGACGAGACCGAGCGCACGTGACCGGTGCCGCCGCAATGCGGGCATTTCTCGGTCGAGCTTTCCAGCACGCTCGAGCGGATGCGCTGGCGCGACATTTCCAGGAGGCCGAAATGCGAGATGTGCCCGACCTGGATGCGGGCGCGGTCGTGCCGCAGGCACTCCTTCAGCCGGCGCTCGACCGCGCGGTTGTTGCGCTTCTCGTCCATGTCGATGAAGTCGATGACGATCAGGCCGGCGAGGTCGCGTAGCCGCAGCTGCCGCGCGATCTCCTCGGCGGCTTCCATGTTGGTCTTGAGCGCGGTGTCCTCGATGTGGTGCTCGCGCGTGGCGCGCCCGGAATTGACGTCGATGGCGACCAGCGCCTCGGCCTGGTTGAGCACGATGTAGCCGCCGGACTTGAGCTGCATCACCGGCGAGAACATGGCGTCGAGCTGGCTCTCGATCCCGAAGCGGGTGAAGACCGGCAGGGTGTCGCGGTAGAGCTTCACGTTCTTGGCATGGCTCGGCATGAGCATGCGCATGAATTCCTTGGCGTCCTGGTGGCCGTCCTCGCCGGCGACGATGATCTCGTCGATGTCCTTGTTGTAGAGATCGCGGATCGAGCGCTTGACCAGGGAGCCTTCCTCGTAGACCAGCGTCGGCGCGGTCGATTTCAGCGTCAGGTCGCGCACCGTCTCCCACAGCCGCAGCAGATATTCGAAATCGCGCTTGACCTCGGTCTTGGTGCGGGCGGCGCCGGCGGTGCGCAGGATCACGCCCATGCCTTCCGGCACTTCCAGCTCCTGCGCGATCTCCTTGAGCTTGCGGCGGTCCTCCGCGCTGGTGATCTTGCGGCTGATGCCGCCGCCGCGCGCCGTGTTCGGCATCAGCACCGAATAGCGGCCGGCGAGCGAGAGATAGGTGGTCAGCGCCGCGCCCTTGGTGCCGCGCTCCTCCTTGACCACCTGCACCAGCATCACCTGGCGGCGCTTGATGACCTCCTGGATCTTGTACTGCCGGCGCAGCCGCGGCATGCGCTCGGGCACTTCCTCCATGGCGTCGGCGCCGCCCACCGATTCGATCACTTCCTCTTCGCTTTCGGCGCCGTGGCCGTTGACCTCGGTGATGTTGTTCTCGGCTGCTGCCGCGGTGGCTTCGGCCGCGCCGGCGCCGGTCTCGGCGCTCTCGGCCGACGCGGCGGCGTCTTCGCTGCCGGCCTCCGCGGGCGGCCGCGCCTCCGCCTCGGAGCCGGGAACCGGCTCGGCGGAGGCGCTCGATTCGAGTTGCGCGAGTTCAATCGGCGGCTCGGCCGCCATCGCGGTCGGGGGCGCTTCGTCCTGGACGACGGCTTCGTCCTGGCGGGGCTCGGCCGCATCCGGCGCGCCCGGCTCGGTCGGGTGCTCGGCGTCGCCGGCCTGCGGGATGGTCTCCTCGCAGCCCGCCGCCATGGCGAGAACCTCGTCCGACGCCTCGACCGGCTCGCTCTTGACCTCGTCGCGGTGCCGCGTCGACGAACGCTCGCGCCGGCCGCCGCGGCGGCCGGCACGGCTGTCGGCCTCGGCGTCGGCGGCGCGTTGCGCGCGCTCCTCCTCGGCGATCAGCGCCTGCCGGTCGGCGACCGGGATCTGATAATAGTCGGGATGGATTTCGCTGAAGGCGAGGAAGCCGTGACGATTGCCGCCGTAGTCGACGAAGGCGGCCTGCAGCGACGGCTCGACGCGCGTCACCTTGGCCAGATAGATATTGCCGCGAAGCTGTTTACGGTTGGCCGACTCGAAGTCGAATTCCTCGACACGATTGCCGCGCAGAACGACCACCCGGGTCTCCTCCGGGTGGGTTGCGTCGATGAGCATTTTGTTGGGCATTGACTAATCTCTTGATGGCGGGCCGGCGCACGGCCACCCATGATCGCCACGCGGGCGACGCAAGGCGGCGCGACCAGGAACCTGCCTGACTGTGGTGGAACGGATGGGCCTTGGACGCGCGAGACAAAATCGCATTGGCGTCGCGGCGCGACGCGGTCTTGTTGCGAATGCGATGGGGTTGAGTCTCGACGCGCGGTCGTAGCATGACCCTCGGCCCGTGGACGGGGCGGCAGCGCGCGGGCGCCGCCGCGGTTTCTGTTGGCTGGCGGTCTCGTCGCGCGGCGGCTCGTAGTGCTGAGCCGTCGCGCCGCCGCACGGGGCATCCGCCCCGCATGACACCGGTCGTCCTCTACAAGGGCATGGGCCTCGATGGTCCGCCGCGACCGCGCCATGCGCGACGCTGCGAACCGCACGCCGCCAATATCCTCCGCTCGAGTGCGGGGGAGCGGTGCTTGGGCGGCCCTGCCGGATGCCCGAACGCGGTACAACCGGAACCTTAACCGTCAGCAGGCCCTTCTTACGGTGGCGCCCCGCCAATAGCAAGGTGCGCCTTCGGGGCCGCGATAGCCCATATATGGTGTGTGCCCAACGGGGTGGCCACAGCGCAACACCCTCCGACCGATCGAATCGCGGCGCGTTAACGATATTGACCTGGTCCGAATGGTAGCTATCCTGCCGTTGCCTGAGCGTGGGGACGCTCATGGAGGGGGATCATGGCCAAATACCTCGTTCTCGTTGCCCTGATTGCGGCTGCCATCGGGGGGGTCGTCCTGGTGGGAACCGTGTCGCTGCTGCCGCAAAACGCGCAAGCCTGCGATAATCCGCCTTGTCCGCGTAAGTAGGCAACCAATCTTCAACGAGTCTCTTGGCTGGCGCGGCGCGCGCTGGCGACCGACCACTATTGTCATCGCAAATCCGCGCCGCGATCAGCGCTTGGTGGGCGCGCAGCTCGCAAGGCGCGGACCATCCGGGCCGTCGAGCCGAGCGCTCGCTTCCTCGATCTCGCGCTTCAATTCCTGATCGCCAGGGCGCCGCTCGATGAGGATCAGGTTGTGGCTGCGACTCTCCTCGTCGAATTTGCGCGCAACGTCGAATGAGCCGGACGCGTAGGCCGCGCGGGCGGCGAACGTCAGGCTGCGCGACAGATGACGGTGCCAGTCGATGCGGCCCGGCTCGATGCGGTGCAGCTCGCGCGCCAGCTCGAGCGCGGCGGCATAGTCGTCGCGCGCGCCCTGCAGGTCGCAGAGCTGCTCGCCGACCCGGCCGATGCTCCAATGCATGCCCAGCCGGTTCTCCTTCCAGCGCAGGTGCTTCGGCATTGCCGTGCTCATCTCGCGGTAGGCGTCGCCGATCTGCACATAGACCGCGCGCGCGCCGGCAAGATCGCCGCGGCCCTCGGCGATGCGGGCCAGCCGCTGGCGGGCGGCGAGCATGGCGTTGCGCCAGCGGAACTCGTTCGCGATCTCGTCGACGCCAATGTCGGTGAGCGCGAGCGCGCGATGGATGGTCTCCTCGGCGCGCGTCCTGCAAGGCTCGGGAGCGGCGCAAACGGCCGCGTTCGTCGCTCCCTGGGCTTGCGCCCCCGAGACATAGACGTCGCCCATCGTGACCAGCGTGCGGAACGCCAATAGCCTCCATTCTTCGGCGTCGGCATGCCCGGGCTGCGTCTGCGCCAGCGCCATCAGCCCCTCCGCCCCTTGCCCGAGCGCCACGATCGCCTCGTCGACGCGCTGGCGCTGCCACCACAGCAGTTCGCCGTGGACCTTGTGGCCCTTCGCGAGCTCGGCCGCCGCGCGCAGGTCGGACGGGTTGGCGCGCGCATGCTCCTGCAACAGCGCGATGGCCT
The DNA here is from genome assembly GCA_040510815.1 of Xanthobacteraceae bacterium. Classification (GTDB taxonomy): domain Bacteria; phylum Pseudomonadota; class Alphaproteobacteria; order Rhizobiales; family Xanthobacteraceae; genus VAZQ01. The sequence goes on from JBEVIH010000027.1 coordinate 18,754, forward strand.
CGGCGACCCGTGCATTGGCCTCGCTGTACTTGCCGAGCGTGCCGTAGGAGGATGCGAATTCGTTGAGCGTCGCCGCGCGGCTCGGCTGCACCGCCGCGCGCTCGCCGCCGGTCTCGAGATTGATCAGAACCGATTCCGCTTCTCTCAGCATCTTCAGTCGCAGCTCGACCGGAACGGCGGCGAAGTCGTCCTGCATGTCCCGGGCGACCAGCTTGGCGAGCACGTTCACGCCGAGCAGCGCCTGCTCGAGATTGCGCTCGGCGCGCAGTTGGCCGCGATAGCTGAACCAGGCGCCGACGAGCGCCGCCAGCGCCAGGCACGCAATCGACGCGATCGCGCCGCGCGCGACCAGCCGGGTGCGGCGATGCTGGCGAACCTCCTCGCCCGCGATCTCGTCGAGGCTCCTGCCGTGCAGCCGCGCCGCCAGCCGCGCCACGGTCTGCTGGAAGCGCGGGTCGTCGGTCGAGAGCTGCTCGGAGCTGCGCGCCCAGGAGAGATCGACCCACAACGGCTCGGCCTTGAAGACGCCCGCGAACGCCCGCGGCAGCGCGTCGGTGACCGTCCAGTTGAAATCGCCCGCATCGCTCCAGGCGATGCGGCCGTCGGTGAGCACGATCAGGACGTTCTCGATCGGCTTGTGCGCAAGCCACAGCGCCACCTCGCGCTCGACCCAGGCCGAGCGGGCGGAGCCGGGCGACGCCAGCAGGATAAAGTAATGCGCGCTTTCGAGCGCGCTCCTGATTGAGCCGGTCAGGTCGTGGGCGGCGGCGAGGCTGGTCTCGTCGCGGAACACCGATACCGCACGCAGCTTCCACCACGGCTTGGCGAAGCGATGTAATGCGCTCTGCAGCGCCGGCGCCAGTCGCCCGTCGGCGGCGTGGCTGTAGCTGATGAAGGCGTCGTAGCCCATGCCCTCGACCCGGCCGCCGAATACCCGCATACGCCTGTGAGACGACGGACCCGTAGCCACATACCCGACCCAATTGGAGCAAATCTGCGGCCGGGAGGCCGCGCGCTCCTGCCGCGAAAAGGCCGTTTGGACGTGGCTCAACGGCCGGCCGGTCGCCCCCGGATGGCGCTGAACGTCCCTGTGGGCACTGCGCCGGCCACTTAAGTTGTGGTTAACCGGCTCTCCCTAATGGAGTAAGACAGGCCGGGAAGGGGCTGTCGGGACGATGTCTTTCCGCGCGAGCCTGGCTTTGATCTTCGGCGCGCTGCTGCTCGGCCCTGCCGGGGCGGCCGGGGATTTCCCGCTGGCGACCGAGGTGCGGCTCGGCGGCGACGACGCCCAGACCCGCCTGGTCGTCGATCTCAGCAAAAAAATCGACGTGCGCGCGTTCACGCTCGCCAATCCCTACCGGGTGGTGATCGACATGCCGCAGGTCACCTTCGAGTTTCCCGCGCGGACCGGGGAGAGCGGGCGCGGCCTGATCAAGGCGTTCCGCTACGGGCTGGTGATGCCGGGCGGCTCGCGCCTGGTCGTCGATCTGGCGCGCCCGGCGCGCATCGACAAGGCCTTCGTGCTCGACGCCGCCAACGAGCAGCCGGCCCGGCTGGTGCTCGATCTCAGCGCCAGCGACCGTGAAACTTTCATGCGCGCGATCGCGCTCGAGAACCGCTCGCCGGAAACCCGCAAGGCCGAGCGCCACGGCGACGGCAAGCCCGGCGCCGATCCGCGCCCGCTCGTGGTCATCGATCCCGGCCATGGCGGCATCGACAACGGCACACGCGCCGCGAGCGGCGAGCAGGAGAAGAACCTCGTCCTCGATTTCTCGCTGATGCTGCGCGACAAGATCGAGAAGACCGGCAAGTACCGGGTGGCGATGACCCGCACCGACGACACCTTCGTGGCGCTCGCCGACCGGGTCGAGCTGGCGCGGGCGCGCCAGGCCTCGCTGTTCATCTCGATCCACGCCGATGCGCTGCGGCGCGGGGAGGGCGACGCCCAGGGGGCGACCATCTACACGCTCTCGGAGCGCGCCTCCGACGCGGCCGCCGCGCGCTTCGCCGAAGCCGAGAACCGCGCCGACGTGATCGCCGGCCTCGATCTCTCCTCGGAGCCGAGCGACGTCGCCGGCATCCTCATCGACCTCGCCAAGCGCGAGACCAAGACGTTCTCGCTTCAGTTCGCCCGCACCATGGTGGGTGAGCTCAAGAACGCCGTCCGGCTGCACCAGAACCCGCTCAAGTCCGCGCGTTTCGTGGTGCTGCGGGCGCCCGACGTGCCCTCGGTGCTGGTCGAGCTGGGCTACGTGACGAACAAGGCCGACCTGCAATCGCTGGTTTCCGCGGAGTGGCGGGGACGCACCGCCGACGCCATCGTGCAGGCGATCCATACCTTCTTCACGACCCGCTTGGCGGGGGGCCAGAATTGATGGCCGGGGCGGGGGTTTTCGCCGGAAAACGCGCTAAATGGCCTCAGTTTCAACATAAAACAGCGCGACCTAGGTAACCGACGAAACCTGCGGGGGTAGGGGACGGCGTGAGGGACAATCTGCAAGCGTCGATCTGTGTCGGCCGCCGCCGGGCGGCCGGCGAATGCTGCGGTCCGCACCGGCCGCGGCAGGGGGGACAGCGGCGATGAGGCTGTTGCTGCGATTCGCCGGCCTGCTGTTTGCCGCCGGCACGATCCTGTTCATCGTCGGGATCGCCGGCGCCGCCGGCCTGCTCTGGCACTTCTCCCGCGACCTGCCGGACTATTCCCAGCTGCAGGACTACGAGCCCGCGGTCATGACCCGCGTGCACGCGTCGGACGGCGCGCTGCTCGCCGAATACGCCCGCGAGCGGCGGCTCTACATCCCGATCCAGGCGGTTCCCAAGCTCGTCATCAACGCCTTCGTCGCGGCCGAGGACAAGAACTTCTACGAGCACGGCGGCATCGACTTCTCCGGCATCGCGCGCGCCGCCACGGTCTACATCCAGAACTATGGCAGCGGACGGCGTCCACAGGGCGCCTCCACCATCACCCAACAGGTCGCCAAGAACTTCCTGCTGACCAACGAGCTGTCCTGGTCGCGCAAGATCAAGGAAGCGCTGCTGGCGATGAAGATCGAGCGCGCCTTCTCCAAGGAGAAGATCCTCGAGCTCTATCTCAACGAGATCTATCTCGGGCTCGGCGCCTACGGCGTGGCCGCGGCGTCGCTGCTCTATTTCGACAAGTCGGTGCACGAGCTGACGGTCTCGGAGGCCGCCTACCTCGCGGCACTGCCGAAGGCGCCGAACAATTATCATCCGTTCCGCCAGCGCGAGCGCGCCTTCGAGCGCCGCAACTACGTCCTCGACCGCATGGCCGAGGACCGTTACGTCACCGCGCAGGACGTGGAGAAGGCGAAGAAGGAGCCGCTCAAGATCACGCTGCGGCCGACCGGCGCGCATATCTTCGCGGCTGAATACTTCGCTGAGGAGGTCCGCCGCTACGTCTACGAGCACTACAGCGAGAAGAAGCTCTACGAGGGCGGCCTCTCGGTGCGCACCACGCTCGACCCCAAGATGCAGGTGCTGGCGCGCAAGGTGCTGGTCGACGGCTTCGTCAATTTCGACGAGCAGCAGGGCTATCGCGGCGCCTCCAGCAAGCTCGACATGGCGGGCGAATGGGGCGCCAGGCTCGCCGAGGTCAAGGCGCTGTCCGACGTCGCGCCCTGGCGGCTCGCGGTGGTGCTCGAAGCCGGCGACCAATCCGCCCGCGTCGGGTTCCAGCCGGCGCGCGAGCCCGGCGGCGCGGTCAGCAAGGAGCGCGAGACCGGCACCGTGACGCTCGAAGGCGTGAAATGGGCGAAGGCGACGAGCGGTCCGCTGAAGGGCAAGGCCCCGACCAAGGTCTCGCAGGTGCTCGACGTCGGCGACGTCGTCTATGTCGAGCCGCTCGCCGGCAAGGACGGCCAGTTCCGCCTGCGTCAGGTGCCCGAGGTCTCGGGCGCTATCGTCGCCATGGATCCGCAGACCGGCCGCGTGCTGGCGATGGTCGGCGGCTTCTCCTATGACCAGAGCCAGTTCAACCGCGCCACCCAGGCGCTGCGCCAGCCCGGCTCCTCGTTCAAGCCGCTGGTCTATGCCGCCGCGCTCGACAACGGCTACACCCCGTCGACCGTGGTGCTCGACGCGCCGCTCGAGATCGACACCGGCTCGGGCATCTGGTCGCCGGAGAACTATTCGCGCAAATTCTACGGGCCCTCGACCTTGCGCTTCGGCATCGAGCACTCGCGCAACGTGATGACGGTGCGGCTGGCGCAGGACGTCGGCATGCCGCTGATCGGCGAATATGCCAAGCGCTTCGGCATCTACGACAGCCTGCCGCCCTACCTCTCGTTCGCGCTCGGCGCCGGCGAGACGACGCTGCTGCGGATGGTCGGCGCCTATGCGATGTTCGACAACGGCGGCCGCAAGGTGCAGCCGACCCTGATCGACCGCATCCAGGACCGCTACGGGCGCACCATCTACAAGCACGACGCGCGCGAGTGCCGCGGCTGCGAGGCCCAGAAATGGGCGAACCAGAACGAGCCGACCCTGGTCGACAAGCGCGAGCGCGTGCTCGATCCGATGACCGCCTACCAGATCACCTCGATGATGGAAGGCGTGGTCCAGCGCGGCACCGCCACCGTCGTCAAGGAGGTCGGCAAGCCGATCGCCGGCAAGACCGGCACCACCAACGACGAGAAGGACGCCTGGTTCATCGGCTTCTCGCCCGATCTCGTCGTCGGGGTCTATCTCGGCTACGACAAGCCGCGCCATCTCGGCCGCGGCGCCACCGGCGGCGTGCTTGCCGCCCCGATCGTGCGCGATTTCATGAAGGTGGCGCTCGCCGACAAGCCGGGAGTGCCGTTCCGCGTGCCGGCCGGCATCAAGCTCATCCGCATCGACCCGAAGAGCGGCATGCGGGCGACCCCGGGCGACCAGCGTGTGATCCTGGAAGCCTTCAAGCCCGGCACCGCGCCGCCCGACAATTATTCGGTGATCGGGGTGACCGACGCCGAGGGCCGGCCGCTGGCGGTCTCGCCCGAGCATGACCGCGCCATCCAGGCGACCGGGACCGGCCGGATCTACTAGGGCGCGGGCTCATCGATCGCCATTGTCCGGCGATCGCTGGCTGACGCCCGTCTCGTCCGGCTATCTTGCCGGCGCCAAAGACTGCCCCAAGACCAATCCGTCATCCGCAGACGTGCCATGCGGCTCAATGCCTTCTTCCCGACCCGCGACATCGGCAGCGACCCGGCGAAGATTCGCGACTGGGCGCAGGCGGCCGAAGACCTCGGCTATGCCGACATCGAGGTTGCCGACCATGTCTTCGGCGCGACCGCGCGCGACGGCTGGACGCCGCTCTACAACGAGACAGATCCGTTCCACGAGACGTTCGTGACCTTGGGCTTCCTGGCCGCGGTGACCAAGACCATCCGGCTGTCGAGCGGCGTGCTGATTCTTCCGCAGCGCCAGACCGGGCTGGTCGCCAAGCAGGCGGCCGAGGCCGACATCCTGTGCGGCGGACGACTGCGGCTCGGTGTCGGGGTCGGCTGGAACTTCGTCGAGTACCAGGCGCTCGGCATGGACTGGAACACCCGTGGCGCCCGGCAAGCCGAGCAGATCGCGGTGCTGCGGCGCCTGTGGACGGAAGATGTCGTCACCTTCCGCGGCCGCTTCCACGACCTCAAGGAGGTCAGCATCATTCCGGCGCCGATCCAGCGCCCGATCCCGATCTGGCTCGGCGGCTCGTCGGATGCCGCGGTCAAGCGCGCGGCCCGGCTCGGCGACGGCTGGATGCCGATCATGTCGCCCGAGGAAGCGGAGCCCAAGATCGCGGCGTTGCGCGAGCACCTCGAGGCACTTGGACGCGCCCCCGCGAGCTTCGGGATCGAGGCTTGGCTGCGCATGCACGAGCCTGACCCGGCGCGCTGGGCGGCCGCCGCCGACGGCTGGCGCCGGCTCGGCGCCGATCTGGTCATGCACTATCCGATGTATCGGATTCCCGACTTTGCGGATCAGATCGAGACCTTGCGGCGTTTCAAGGAGGTGGCGGGAGGCTAGGCGACCGCCGGGAATTCACCTCGCATAGAACGTTTTCAAGCGCCGCATACGAAGCCGAGCTCGGCGGAAGAGCACAGCGTGCTCGCAATCCAAGCCGCCGTGGTTCATGAAATTATCTCATGGCCGGTTGAGAAATGATGGTTTTCCGATTGGTTCGCCAAGCACTTATATGGCCCGACCGCTGCGGGAACCGCAAGCGGGCTCAGGGACCAAGTATAAGATGCGCCAGCACATGTCTCCATCATTCATGTCGGGGCTGCTGGCAGGCATTGTTGTTGTTGGCCTCATCGGCGTGACACAGGGCGTCGGCCAAGAGCTGTGCAGGCCGCGCCTGGCGATCAAGGAGGTTCAATTTCCGGAAATGCGGCTGCCGGCGCTGCGGCGGACATGGACCGCGGTCGTGTCGGTCGATGCTTCGCGCTGCGCGGCGAATTCGGCAGGACACTTCGAGATTCGTTTCTCGCGGCTCAAGGAAATGGGGGTCGATATCGAATTTTCCGAGGAGTTCGTCTGGCTGCCGCCTTCGGTCAAGGTTTCGGTCGATTTTTGGGTTGACGAGGCGGTGGAGCGCTACTGGATCGACAACGTCTCGACGTGCCCGTGCGCGCGATGAACCCTCGCGCCCGGTCAGGCCTACCTCAGGAGCGCAGCGCCGGGATCACCAGCATGACACCGGACAGCAGCAGTAGCACCAGCACGATGCGGCGGAAGCTCGCCTCGTCGACCCGCCCGTAAAGCTTTAAGCCAAGCCAGGTGCCGGCCAGCAGCACCGGCAGGCCGATGAGAAACAGCATGGCGGTGTCGGCGGCGACGGCGCCTTCGGCCCCCAGCCACAGCGCCGTCATCGCAAAGATCGCGACGCCCACCGGCTGAAAGACCGCGCGCTGCACGTCCTTACCCCAACCGCGCAGGCCGCACCAGATCACCACCAGGATGCCGGCGAGCCCGGTGAGGCCGCCCAGCACGCCGTTGAGAAAACCGACGCCGGCATCGAGCGCGGCGCCGCCGACGCGCACCGGCGCCAGCGTGGGTCGCGCCAAAGCGTAAATGGCGTAGAGCACGAGCAGCACGCCGACGCCGGCCTGCACCTGCCGCGGGTCCGCCCAGCGCAGGATCGCGACGCCGAGCGGCACGCCGAACGCCGCGCCGAGCAGGAACGGCCACAGCCGTTGCCAGTCCAACGCATGCCGCAGTTTCCACACCGCGACGCCCTGCACGATCAGCCCGAAGGCGACGATCAGCATCGCGGTCTGCAGCGGCGTGAGGATGTGCAGCCAGACCGCCGCGGCGATCAGCCCGAACGCAAAGCCGGAGAGGCCGGCGACCAGCGCCGCGGAGAAGGTCGCCAGGAGAAACAGTGCGTAATACGCGACGGCGTCGTCCATTGCTCCCCCTCGATCATTGCGACTCAGCTGGGCGCCTGTTCCTCGGGCGGCTTGATGTGACGGAACGAAAACAACAGCGCCAGGTCGTAGACGATCTTGAGCACGCCGCAGATCACCAGCGGCAAGCCCACGAACGAGGTGGTCAGCAGCGCGCCGCTCAAGGCCGGGCTGATAGAGGAGGCGAGGCTGCGCGGGACCGCGGTAACGCTCGCGGCGGCGGTCCGCTCGGCGGGCGTCACCACCGCCATCACGTAGGACGTGCGTGTCGGCACGTCCATCTGCGAGAGCGCGGAGCGCACCAGCAGCAGCGCCAGCACGATCGTGAGATTGGGTGAGAACGCCGCCGCGATGAGGCAGATGCTCGACGGGATGTGCGTGAACACCATCGTGTTGACGAGGCCGAAGCGTTGCCCCAGGCGGGCCGCCACCGGATACGAGAAGGCGGCGAGCACGTTCGACCAGAAGAAAAACGCGCTGGCGGCGACGAGCGAAAGCTCGAACCGTTCGAACAGCCAGAGCGCCATCAGCGATTGGACGGTGAAGCCGCCGGCAAATGAATCGAGGCTGAACAGCGCCGCCAGCTTGTAGACCGTTCCGCGCGACGGCCCCAAGGCGGTCGCCTTGGGCGCCAGGTCGGTCGCCTTGCTGTGCGGCAGCTGCGAATAGAGCAGGGCGCCGATCAGGCCCAGCGCCGCATAGCCGTAGAACATGGCCTGCAGCGCGGCGACCTTGCCGATCCCGGCGGCCACCAGCAGGTCCGGCAGGCCGGCCGCGAGTGCGCCGGCCGCGATCGACAGCGCCCCAAACAGGCTGTAGCGCGCGAACACGCGCGTGCGGTCCGTGTCCCCCGCGCGCTGGGCAAGCGCGGCATGTTCGAGCGGCACGTGCACGCCGATGTCGCCGGTCGAGGGATTGATCGTGCCGATGAAGGCGATCATCGCGATGAAGACGAGATGCTGGGTGCTCGGGATCGCGATTCCCGTGAGCACCATCAGGAATGCGCAGATCAGCAGCAGCGTGCGCAAGTCGTGGCGCGGCGCCAGGAACCCGATCGCCAAGGTCATCGCCGCCGAGCCGAGCAGCGCGGCCGCCGCCACCAGCCCGACCTGGAACGGGTTGAACCCGATCTCGATCAGGTAGGCCGGCAGGATGATGGCCGCGAAGCCGTCGCCGAACCCGCGCGCCGCGCGGGCAGCGTAGAGATAGAAGACATCCGATGGCCGACTCACGTCCAACCCCTCGCGGAAATCGTGCCCCGATGCTCCTGATCAATCGGCCGGCGTCACGGTGTAGTCGTCGAAGTACACGTGGCTGTCGGCCTTGGACCACAGGCCGACGCGTCCCGAGACGGGCTGCGGCAGGACGTGCTCCAGGTGGAGCTTGCCGTTGAGATAGCCCTCGACCTTGGTTCCGGCGATCCGGACCTTGAGGTCGTGCCATTGGCGCGTCGCGGTCGGCGTATTGCGGATCCATTTCACCGACGAGCGCTTGCCCTTTTCGAATTTCCACAGGACGAGATTGTTTTCGAGCGGGTTGGCGCGGATGGTCAGATAGTCGCCGTTCGGCTTGAGGTCGAACAGGATGCCGGCGCCCTGATCGATGCGGCCCGAGATGCCTTCGAACCGCACCGAGATTTCCCCATTGCGAAAATCCGCGAAGTCCTTGGCAACGGTGTAGGGGAAATACGCAAAAGCCTGGACGCGATCGAGGAATTCGGCATAGCGCTCGCCGTAGAGCGCGCGCGCCTTGTCGGCGATGCCCGCCGCCGTCTGGCCCTCTTTCCATTGCCGCCCGTCGACGGCCAGCACCTTGTTGTTGCCCTCCGTCTCGATCCGCCAGATGCCGACGACGTTCACGAACGATTTCGGCTCGGCGCCGACGGTCTCGTCGGCAAAGTCGATCTTCAGGGCTGGTCCGGCATAGGCGGACAACAGCAGAGCCGCCAGGCCGAGGCTGGCGCCGGCAATCGTGAGGGTGCTCTTCGAGATGGTCATGGTTGGCCTCCGTGTTTGGCAAGTTGCGCGGGGATGCGTGGCGGCAGGCAGCTCCACCACCATGCGATGACGATCAGCAGGGGAAGCGCGCCGAAAAACCAGAGCAGCGTGGACTGTCCGTCAGCGACCAGCGGGTAGCCCGGATAGTCCTCGCCGGCGACCGGCGTTGGATTGGGCTTGCCCGCAAGGCCGTAGAGCAGCGGCAAGACTTCGCGGTGGCTGGTCGATCGGGTTTTGGCGGAGCGGCCGCCATACGAATACTCGACCTCGCCGTAGGCCTCGTCGCCCGCGCTGCCGACGACGCTGTGGCCGGTCGCCGCGAGCCGAATGCGCACGCGGGGAAGCGCCCGCTCGAGCTTGCTCAAGACATTGCGACGGAGATCGAGGTAGCGGGGGTCCTCGGGTGCCAAGTGGACTGTGATGACGAGGGGCTCGCGTAGCTCGGCCAGCGCTCGCTGGTCGGCGGCCGGAAAGGAATTGCGCCGATCCTCGGTAAGATCGATCGACAGTCTGACCTGCGAAGCCAGGGCGAACGCGGCGGCCACGAGGCCGATGCAGGCCATGGAGCGGATGAGCTTGGCGCGCAGCGGCACGCCGGGGTGCAGCCACACCGCCGCGAGCGCGGCAAAGCCGCAGATCGCGGCAACCGCGCCCGAGATGAGGCCGACCGATAGCAGCCCCTGCTCGAAGCTGCGCAGCACCTGCGTCAGCGACAGCCGCGCAATCC
>JBEVIH010000028.1:0-31751 GCA_040510815.1 Xanthobacteraceae bacterium
TCGGCGCAATCGCCGGACCGGGCGGCGCGCTGGCAGGGGCGGCTACGGGCGGCTCCATGGGCGCCCTGATCGGCCTCGGTTGCTCTGCTCGCGGCCGCGGTTTTGTGCAGAGGCCGGTCGGGTTCCCGCGGCCTTAACAGGACCTTAGCCGTGCCGACCCTGTCGCCGCCCTCATGAACTCCGGTTGGAGTTTGGCGACTTTTTTTCATGGACCCATCGAATTTCGCTTGACATTCGTATAGGGATGCTGTATACGGCGAAATGGTATCGGGATTTTTGCGCCCGCCGGCTCCCGCCGCGCGGGTTTTTTGCTGCCGGAGAGCCCTCGTTCGGCCCCCGGACCTAGGCCCCCAACATCGCTCTTAAAGACGGTCATCCGGAGCGCGACCGGCCCTCGGCCGCCACGCCTCGCAGGACGATGAGCCGTGCCGCCATCCACGGCGGCGGTCGCCGGGCGATTTCACCGACGATTTCACCATTGGGACTGGCGGAGGGAAACAGGCATGGTTTCCCGCCAGACCATTTGGAGAAGAAAGCGATGCGCCGAAGACCCGGAATATCAAGACAAAGGACGTGCGCGCTGTCGCGCCTGGTGGGCAGCAAACAAGGACGAGTACAACGCGCGCCGACGGACTAAACAACACAAGCGCTATGGCATTTCGGACGAGGAGTACCAGGCGCTCTTGGCACGCCAAGGCGGCGTTTGTGGAATCTGCAAGAAGAAGCGTCGCCCGCTCTGCGTCGACCATTGTCACATCACCGGCAAGGTGCGCGGCCTGCTTTGCCACAAATGCAATCTCGGCCTCGGCCACTACGATGACGATCCGGTCCTCACGCGGGCGGCGACGGCCTATCTTGAGGCTTCGCTACGCGACCCGGTGGCGACAGGGCCCCGGCGAAAGCGGCGTAGGCGCGCTCCGCGTCGTGGAGCACAGCGGCGATGCGCGCCTCCTCGCGGTCGGCGGCAAAGGCCTTCTTCGCGCGCCCGACGGCACTCATAGTCGCGCATCCAAGCGGCGTTTACAGAGGTCGTCGGCGGAACTTCAGTTACCTACCGAGATTCCACCACCAGACAGAATAGTTCAGTCGTCTCAATCCGTTGCGCCGTCATCCAACTGTCATCGATCCATCATAGAACGATGACATGAGACGCGTAGGGATGCCCGCAGCCCCGGACCGTAACCACGAGTGGGAGTATCAAGCCGGTCAGCCGGGGCGTGTCGCTGGCTCAAACGCCACGAATAGCAACCAAGGACGACATAGCGACCAGAGCCGCGGGTCATGGCCCGGGACGGCTCGGCTTTTGGTTCCCAACAAACAGGAGAGAGCCTTGCAGGTGTTCCGAACACTGACCGCAGCCGCCTTCATCGGCGCTGCCGCATTCGCGCCCGCCGTTGCCGCCGACATCTCCGGCGCCGGCGCCACCTTCCCCTATCCGATCTACGCCAAGTGGGCCGACGCCTATAAGAAGCAGACCGGCGTTGGCATGAATTACCAGTCGATCGGCTCGGGCGGCGGCATCAAGCAGATCCAGGCCAAGACCGTGACCTTCGGCGCCTCCGACATGCCGCTCAAGGCCGCCGAACTCGACAAGGCCGGCCTGATCCAGTTCCCGATGGTCCTGGGCGGGGTGGTGCCGGTGATCAACGTCGAGGGCGTCAAGTCGGGCGACCTCACGCTCGATGGTCCGACGCTCGCCAGGATCTTCCTCGGCGAGATCAAGACCTGGAACGACGCCGCGATCCAGAAGCTCAATGCCGGCGTGAAGCTGCCGCCGCAGCCGATCGTGGTCGTCCATCGCTCGGACGGCTCCGGCACGACCTTCCTGTTCACCGACTATGTGTCGAAGGTCAGCGCCGACTGGAAGAGCAAGGTCGGCGCCAACACCGCGGTGGAATGGCCGGTCGGCATCGGCGCCAAGGGCAACGAGGGCGTCGCCAACAACGTCGGTCAGACCAAGGGCTCGATCGGCTATGTCGAGTATGCCTATGCCAAGCAGAACAAGCTGACCTCCACCAAGATGATCAACAAGGACGGCAAGACGGTCGCTCCGACCGCCGAGGCGTTCATGGCCTCGGCCGCCAGCGCCAACTGGGAAGGCACGCCCGGCTTCGGCGTCGTCCTCACCAACGAGGCGGGCGCCGCCTCCTGGCCGATCGCGGGCGCGACCTTCATCCTCATGCACAAGCAGCCGCAAGACCCGACGGTCGCCGCCGAGGCGCTGAAGTTCTTCGCCTGGGCCTACGCCAAGGGCGGCAAGATGGCCGAGGATCTCGATTACGTGCCGATGCCGGCCCCGGTCGTCAGCGCGGTGCAGAAGGTCTGGAGCAGCCAAGTCAAAGATGCGTCCGGCAAGCCGCTGTTCGCGGCGACCAATTGAGACTGATGTCGATTGGGAGGAGGCGCCCCCGCCGTCTCCTCCTTATCCACTGCCCGGAGCACCCAAGAATAAAACCGAAAAAGATGCCTTGTGCGGCCGCCCGGAGGCCGCTTGATTGGCTCTCCAAACCCCACCAAGCAGGGAGAGCCGTGGATGCAACCCGCCGGGAGGCGATCGGTGGTCGACGTAGCGCTGCACGGCAATGTCGTCGGGACCCATGAGAAGCTCAGCCGCGCCCGGGTGCTGGGCCGGCTGCGCTTGGGCGATGCCGCCTACCGCGTGCTGACCCGTTCCGCCGCGATCGGCGTCCTGATCCTGCTCGGCGGCGTCATCGTCGCGCTCTTCGCCGGCGCGCTGCCGGCATTGCAGGCCTTCGGCTTCGACTTTCTGATCGAGCAGCGCTGGAACCCGGTCACCGAGAAGTTCGGCGCACTCGCCCCGATCTACGGCACCCTCGTCACGTCGTTCATCGCCATGCTCATTGCGGTCCCGGTGGGATTGCTGATCGCGGTGTTCCTCACCGAGCTGTGTCCGATTTGGCTGCGGCGCCCGATCGGCACCGCGATCGAGCTGCTCGCCGGGATTCCCAGCATCATCTACGGCATCTGGGGGCTGTTCGTGTTCGCGCCGTTCCTGCAGGAGACCTTGCAGCCGTTCCTGATCACCGTCTTCGGCCACGTGCCGGTCCTGTCCGCGCTGTTCGCGGGTCCGCCCTACGGGATCGGCGTGCTGACCGCGGGCCTGATCCTGGCGATCATGGTGCTGCCGTTCATCACCTCGATCTCGCGCGACGTGTTCGACGCGGTTCCGCCGGTGCTCAAGGAAGCGGCCTACGGGATGGGCTGCACCACCTGGGAGGTGGTGCGCCACGTGGTGCTGCCCTATGCGCGCGTCGGCGTCATCGGCGGGGTGATGCTGGGGCTGGGCCGCGCGCTCGGCGAGACCATGGCAGTGACCTTCGTGATCGGCAACGCCCACAAGATTTCCGCCTCGATCATCGCCCCCGGCACCACCATCTCGGCGACCATCGCCAACGAGTTCACCGAGGCGGTCGGCGACCTCTACACCTCGTCGCTGATCGCGCTCGGGCTCATTCTCTTCCTCATCACCTTCATCGTGCTCGCGGCCGCGCGCTACCTGCTGCTGCGGATCGAGCGGCGGATCGGGTAGCGCCATGACCGCTCTCTATGCCTCGCGCCGCCGCCGCAACAGTATCGCGATGGGCCTGTCGTTGGGCGCCACGCTGCTCGGGCTCGGCTGGCTGGTGGTGATCCTCGGCGTGCTGCTGTGGGAAGGATTGAGCGGGCTCTCGCTCGCGGTGTTCACCGAGATGACCCCGCCGCCCGGCTCCGACGGCGGCCTGCTCAACGCCATCGTCGGCAGCCTGATAATGACCACCTTGGCGGTGCTGCTCGGCACCCCGATCGGCATCCTTGCCGGCACCTATATGGCCGAGTACGGCCGCTACGACTGGCTGACCACGGTCGTGCGCTTCATCAACGACATCCTGCTCAGCGCGCCGTCGATCGTGGTGGGCCTGTTCATCTACGAGGTGATGGTCGCCCCGATGGGGCACTTCTCCGGCCTGGCCGGCGCGGTCGCGCTCGCGGTGATCGTGATCCCGGTGGTGGTGCGCACCACCGAGGACATGCTGCTGCTGGTGCCTATTACGTTGCGCGAAGCCGCGGCGGCGCTCGGCCTGCCGCGCGCGGTGATCATCATGCGCATCAGCTACCGCGCCGCGAAGGCCGGCATGGTCACCGGGGTGCTGCTCGCGATCGCCCGCATCAGCGGCGAGACCGCGCCGCTCCTGTTCACCGCGCTCAACAACCAGTTCTGGAGCACCAACCTCAACGCGCCGATGTCGAGCTTGCCGGCGGTGATCTTCCAGTTTGCGCTCTCGCCCTACAAGGACTGGCAGAAGCTGGCCTGGACCGGCGCTCTGATCATCACCTTCACCGTGCTCGCGCTCTCGATCGTTGCGCGTGCGCTTTCCGCATCGAGAAAACAGTCATGAATGTCGCCTCGGTCGCCGTTCCCACCGTCGCCCACGCGCCGAGCAGCACCGCCGGCCTGGCCGAAAAGATCTCGATCCGGAATCTTGACTTCTATTACGGCGCCAGCAAAGCGCTCAAGGACATCAACATCGCGCTCTACGAGAACAAGGTCACCGCCTTCATCGGGCCGTCCGGCTGCGGCAAGTCCACCCTGCTGCGGGTGCTCAACCGGATGTACGACCTCTATCCCAACCAGCACGCCGAGGGCGAAGTCCTGTTCGACGGCGAGGACATCCTCTCCCCGAAGCAGGATCTCAACCTGCTGCGAGCGCGCATCGGCATGGTGTTCCAGAAGCCGACCCCGTTTCCGATGTCGATCTACGAGAACATCGCGTTCGGCATCAGGCTCTACGAGAAGCTTCCCAAGTCGGAGCTGGAGGGCAGGGTGGAGAATTCGCTGCGGCGCGCGGCGCTGTGGGACGAGGTGAAGGACAAGCTCGGCGCCAACGGGCTGAGCCTGTCGGGCGGCCAGCAGCAACGGCTGTGCATCGCGCGCACCGTCGCCATCAAGCCCGAGGTGATCCTGTTCGACGAGCCGTGCTCGGCGCTCGATCCGATCTCGACCGCCAAGATCGAGGAGCTGATCGACGAGCTCAAGGAGGACTACACGATCGTGATCGTGACCCACAACATGCAGCAGGCCGCGCGCGTCTCCGACTTCACCGCGTTCATGTATCTCGGCGAGCTGATTGAATTCGGATCGACCAGCAATATGTTCACGGCGCCGCACGACCGGCGCACCCAGGACTACATCACCGGCCGCTTCGGTTGAGCCCGGCGGATCAAGCGGAGTGGCAAGGATGGCAGCCATGATGAACGAGCACACCGCCAAGGCCTTCGACATCGACCTGCAGGAGATCACCCGCATGGTCGCCGAGATGGGCGGCCTTGCCGAGAAGCAGGTCGCCGATGCGGTCGGCGCGCTCGCCCGGCGCGACGCCGACCGCGCCAAGCGCGTGGTCGAGATCGACGCCAGCGTTGACGCCCTGCAGCAGGAAATCGAGGAAAAGGCCGTGCTCACCATCGCGCGCCGCCAGCCGATGGCGGTCGACCTGCGCGAGGTCGTGAGCGCGTTGCGGGTCGCCAACGACCTCGAGCGCATCGGCGACCTCGCCAAGAACATCGCCAAGCGTGCGGTGCTCACCGGCGATTTCCATCCGCAGAAGCTGATCCGCGGCGTCGAGCACATGGCGGCCCTGGTGCTCGGCCAGCTCAAGAGGGTGCTCGATAGCTATGCCGGCCGTGACCTGGTCACGGCGATGATGGTGTGGAAGGGCGACGAGGAGATCGACGCCATGTGCACCTCGCTGTTCCGGGAGCTGATCACGTATATGATGGAGGACGCGCGCAACATCACCTTCTGCATCCACCTCATGTTCACCGCCAAGAATATCGAGCGCATGGGTGACCACGCGACCAACATCGCCGAAACCGTCTATTTCATGATCGAAGGCCATCCGATCGCCGACCAGCGTCCGAAGGGAGACACCACGACCATTGCCGGCATCGAAGAGCTGAGGAGCCCGAGCGGATGAAGCCCAATATCCTGATCGTCGAGGACGAGGAAGCGCTCACCGAGGTGCTGCGCTACAACCTCGAAGCGGAGGGTTACGAGGTGGAGACCGTCGCGCGCGGCGACGAGGCCGATGTCCGGCTCAAGGAGCGCATGCCCGATATGGTCATCCTCGACTGGATGCTGCCGGGCCTGTCCGGCATCGAGCTGTGCCGGCGGCTGCGCACGCGCCCGGAGACCCGGCAACTGCCGATCATCATGCTCACGGCGCGCGGCGAGGAGAGCGAGCGGGTGCGCGGGCTTGCGACCGGAGCCGACGACTACATCGTCAAGCCGTTCTCGGTTCCCGAATTGAGCGCCCGGGTGCGCGCGCTGCTGCGCCGCGCCATCCCGGAGCGGGTCGCGGACGTGCTCTCCTTCGGCGACATCGAGGTCGACCGCGAGAAGAAGCGCGTCTCGCGCAGCGGCCGCGTGGTCGATCTCGGGCCGACCGAATACCGGCTGCTCGAGTTCCTGATGGAGCGGCCCGGCCGCGTGTTCTCGCGCGAGCAGCTGCTCGACGGGGTGTGGGGCAGCGACATCTATATCGACGAGCGCACCGTCGACGTCCATGTCGGGCGGCTGCGCAAGGCGATCAACCGCGGCCACGCCGCCGACCCGATCCGCACCGTGCGCGGCTCGGGCTACGCGCTGGATGATCGCTTCGGCAAGACCGTCTGACTCGACGGTCGTCCCCGCGCAGGCGCCAAGATAGCTCCACGTGTCCCGGGCGAGTGAAGCGAGCGCTCTTGCGCGAGCGGAACGAGACCCGGGACCCAGCGCAAGAATCGCGAAGCGCATCGTTGGGACACACTCGCCGTGTGGCTCCTGGGTCCCGGCTCTCGCGCGCAAGAGCGCGCTCGGCCGGGACACGCACGGGGCCGGACTACCCCCGGAACGGCGGCGGGGGGCGCCGGTCGCGGCGCAGGTTGGCCGGCTGGTAGGCGACGCGCGAGTGATAGGCGCAGTAGGGCAGGCCGGTCGCCGGCAGGCCGCCGCAGAAGAAGAATTCCGCGGTGCCCGGATCGCCGATCGGCCAGCGGCAGGTCAGCTCGTTGAGCTCGAGCAAGGTGCGGCGCTGGCCGAGCGGGATGATGTTGTCGATCAGCTCCGGCTCGGGCTCGACCTCGAGCTCATAGGCGTGCGCCAGCGCTGTGTTGCCGCGCATGGCGGGGCGCGAGACCCGCAGCATGTGCGAATGGGCGCGCGCCTTGCGCGGCCGCGGCGCGGAGGAGGAGGGCGACTTGGCGCGGCCCGAAAGGCCCAGCCGGTGCACCTTCCCGATCACCGCATTGCGGGTGATGCCGCCCAGCTCCGCGGCGATTTGACTCGCCGACAAGCCGTCAGCCCACAGCTTCTTCAGCATCTCGACGCGTTCGTCGGTCCAAGTCATGCCTCTGTTCCCCGGCCGTCGCGGCGGCGGCAAAGTCCAGGCAGAATCCACCTACGGGTCTGGGCAGCAACCGGCTGGCCCGACGCCTACTCCCGCTACGATTTACTCAGGAACTTGTCCGCCGCACGAAATGTCGTATCCGACAATCGAAAAACTACAATATGGCGAGAGTCCGGCGCAAGAGTCCTAGTCCCCCGCGTCCACATATTCCGCCGGTCGCGGCGGCTGCGTCCACACCTATCTGCGCCGGGTGCGGACCACCCTAACCTTTGTGACCGATCCGAAGCCCCTCCGATCGTGTTGACAGCCAAATGCACTACAATAGAATACCTTAGACAGTGCCGCCCGGAGAGGCGGCACATTTCGTTTCCGACAAATTGCCGGCATTCCCATGAGTGGGGCTGAGACATCGCACTTGCTGCCGACCTATGCGCGCATCGACCTCGCGTTCGAGCGCGGCGAGGGCGCGTGGCTCACCGCCACCAACGGCGAGCGCTACCTCGATTTCTCCTCCGGCGTGGCGGTCAACGCGCTGGGCCACGCCCATCCACACCTGGTCGCCGCGATCAGCGAGCAGGCCAAGAAAGTCTGGCACGTCTCCAATCTCTACCGCATCCCCGAGGCCGAACAGCTCGCGGCGCGGCTGTGCGAGGCGAGCTTCGCCGACGTGGTGTTTTTCGCCAATTCCGGCGCCGAGGCGATGGAATGCGCCATCAAGATGGCGCGCAAGTACCAGTCGGCGAGCGGCAAGCCGGAACGCTACCGCATCATCACCTTCGAGGGCGCCTTCCACGGCCGCACGCTCGCGACCTTGGCGGCCGGCGGCCAGAAGAAATATCTCGACGGCTTCGGCCCGGTGGTCGAGGGCTTCGACCAGATGCCGTTCGCCGATCTGGAGGCGACCAAGCGCGCGGTCGGGCCGGCGACCGCCGCGATCCTGATCGAGCCGATCATGGGCGAGGGCGGCGTACGGGTGTTGCCGCCCGAGTTCCTGCGGGCGCTGCGCCAGCTCTGCGACGACAACGGGCTGCTGCTCATCTTCGACGAGGTGCAGACCGGGATCGGCCGCACCGGCGAGCTGTTCTGCTATCAGCGCACCGGCGTCACTCCCGACATCATGGCGCTCGCCAAGGCGCTGGGCGGCGGGTTCCCGCTCGGCGCCTGCCTCGCCACCAGCGAGGCCGCCAAGGGCATGACCGTCGGCACCCATGGCTCGACCTTCGGCGGCAATCCGCTCGCCATGGCGGCCGCCAATGCGCTGCTCGACGTCGTGCTGGCGGACGGCTTCCTCGATCACGTCCGCCGCGCCGGCCTCCTGCTCAAGCAGCGGCTGGCGGAGATCAAGGACCGCTATCCGCAGATCGTCGCCGAGGTGCGCGGCGAGGGGCTGCTGGTCGGCGTGCGGGCGGTGGTGCCGAACGGCGACCTGGTCGACGAATTGCGCGCCGAGAAGATGATCACGGTCGCGGCCGGCGACAACGTGGTGCGGCTGCTGCCGCCGCTGATCGTCAGCGAGGCCGAGATCGCCGACGCGGTCGGGCGCCTCGAACGCGCCTGCATCCGATTGGCCGGGGGCTTGGCCAAGCCGCGCCAGCAGGGAGCGGGGGGATGAGCGGCATCCGCCATTTCCTCGACCTGTTCGAGATTCCTCGGCAAGAGCTGCGCGGGATGATCGAGGCGAGCCGCGCCATGAAGGGGCGGCGCGCGCGGGGCCCCGCCGAGCGGCCGCTCGAGGGCCGCACGCTGGCGATGATCTTCGACAAGCCCTCGACCCGTACGCGGGTCTCCTTCGACGTCGCCATGCGCCAGCTCGGCGGCGAGGCCATCGTGCTGACCGGCCAGGAGATGCAGCTCGGCCGCGGCGAGACCATCGCCGACACCGCCCGGGTGCTTTCGCGCTACGTCGACATCATGATGATCCGAACCCTCGACCACGAGGTGCTGACAGAGCTCGCCCGCCACGCGACGGTGCCGGTGATCAATGGGCTCACCCGCCGCTCGCATCCCTGCCAGGTGCTGGCCGACGTTCTGACCTTCGAGGAGCACCGCGGCCCGATCCGCGGCAAGACCGTGGCCTGGACCGGCGACGCCAACAACGTGCTGGCCTCCTGGATGCATGCCGCCGAGCGCTTCGAATTCGAGCTGCGGGTCGCCACCCCGCCGGAGCTCGCCCCGAAGAAATGGCTGCTCGACTGGGTCAAGGGCTCGCGTGCCGCCATCAAGGTCGGCACCGATCCCGAGGAAGCGGTGAAGGGCGCCGCCTGCGTGGTCACCGACACATGGGTGTCGATGGGCGACAAGGACGGCGCGCGTCGCCACAACCTGCTCAAGCGCTACCAGGTCAACGGCCGGCTGATGGCGCGGGCCAAGCCCGACGCCCTGTTCATGCATTGCCTGCCGGCGCACCGCGGCGAGGAGGTCACCGACGAGGTGATGGACGGCCCGCAGTCGGTGGTGTTCGACGAGGCGGAGAACCGCCTGCACGCCCACAAGGGCATCCTGGCCTGGTGCCTGCACGCCGGTTAGCCGGGCCTGCAATTGTTCCACTTTCAACGGCATTCGCCGCCGGGGCCCGGCGCCGGCGGAACGCAAGTCTTTGCGCCGGAATCGGGCGGGGAGGATGTGCCGGAAATCGAGCGGGGAGGGGTCAATTTTCCGCCGATCGGCATTATATGTGGCCGGCATGCCCGATCCCCAGGTCGACATTCCCGTCCGGGCGCCCGCCGCGACGTCCGTCGACGATAGCATCCTCCCATTCGAGGTCGCCGCGCTCGACCTGCGCGGACGCGTGGTCCGGCTTGGTCCGGCGGTCGACAAGATTCTGCGCGCGCACGACTATCCCACCCCGGTGGCCAAGCTGGTCGGCGAGGCGATCGTGCTGACCGTGCTGCTGGGCTCGTCGCTCAAATTCGAAGGCCGCTTCATCCTGCAGACCCGCAGCGACGGACCGGTGCGGATGCTGGTGGTCGACTTCACCACGCCCGGCAAGGTGCGTGCCTGCGCGCATTTCGACCGCGAGCGCGTGGCCGGCGCGGTGGCGTCGGGGGCGGCCGATCCGGGCGCGCTGCTCGGCCGCGGTCATCTCGCCATGACGATCGACCAGGGGCCGGACATGAGCCGCTACCAGGGGCTGGTGGCGCTCGAGGGCAAGGACCTCGAGCACGCGGCACACGAATATTTCCTGCGCTCCGAGCAGATCCCGACCCGGATCCGGCTCGCGGTCGGCGAGGAGCTCTCGGCCCGCGCCGGCGGCAGCCGGCACCGCTGGCGGGCCGGCGGCGTCCTGCTGCAGTTCCTGCCCAAGTCGCCGGAGCGGGCGCGCCAGCCCGACCTCGATCCCGGCGATGCGCCGGCGGGAACCGTGCCGCATACGCTGCCGGAGGACGACGCCTGGGTCGAGGGCCGTTCCCTGATCGCGACCGTCGAGGACGTCGAGCTGATCGACCCCGATGTGTCGACCGAGCGCCTGGTCTATCGCCTGTTCCACGAGCGCGGCGTGCGTGTTTTCCGCTCGACCGAGCTTCGCGCCGAGTGCTCGTGCTCGCGCCCCGGCGTCTCCAATATGCTCCAGAGCTTCTCACAGGACGACCGCGACCACATGGTCGAGAACGGGGTGATCACCGTGACGTGCGAGTTTTGTAACTCGAGCTACGTGTTCGAGCCCGCCGAGGTGGCGGACGCCAGTGAGCGAATAGCGAATAGCGACTAGTGGTCGTAGGTTGGGTCGAGCGCAGCGAGACCCAACGCGGCACCGCACGCCGGCGATCGTTGGGTCTCGCGAAGAGCTCGACCCCACCTACCGAGTGATCACGGGCGTCAATTGATCGTCCGCTGCGGCTGCGGGGTGTCGAGCGAGAAGGCGGGGATATCGATGTCGAATTCCTCGCCGCTGGCCGTCACCATCCCGTAGGTGCCGACCATGAATCCGGACGGCGTCGGCAGTGGTACGCCGCTGGTGTACTCGAAATTCTCGCCCGGCTTGAGCACCGGCTCCTCGCCGACCACGCCGGCGCCGCGCACCTCCTGCAGGCGCCCATGCGCGTCGGTGATGCGCCAGTGGCGCGTCTTGAGCTGGACGGTTTCGGCGCCCAGATTGGCGAGGTTGACCGTGTAGGCCCAGAAGAAATAGCCGTTCTCGGGCGACGAGCGGTCGGGAAGGAACCGCGGTGTCACCTTCACCTCGATCTGACGGGTCACGGCACGGTACATGGTCAAGCCTTCTGCCCCATTTGCGGGCAATTCGCCATATATGTTCGGCGCACGTGAATAGCTGCCGCCGCGCGCTTGCAATCGTCGCGCTGACGTGATTCCCAAGGCGTGGTACGGCGCACTAGGCTCATGCGCGGCCGTCGCCGGACGAAAGATCGCCCAGAATGCATGCCCCCGTCACCACGACCGGACGCGATCTGCGGCTCGATCTGTTCCGTGGCCTCGCGCTCTGGCTGATCTTCCTCGACCATATCCCGTCCAACCTCGTCGCCTGGATCACGATCCGCAATTACGGCTTCAGCGACGCCACCGAGATTTTCGTCTTCGTATCGGGGTACACCGCCGCCTTCGTCTACGGCAAGGAGATGCGCGAGCGCGGCTTCGTGGTCGCCGGCGCCCGCGTCCTCAAGCGGACCTGGCAGATCTACGTCGCCCACGTCTTCTTGTTCGCCATCTATCTCGCCGAGATCTCCTACGTCGCCACCAGCTTCGAGAATCCGCTCTATTCGGAGGAAATGGGCCTCCTGGATTTTCTCAAGCAGCCCGACGTGACGATCATTCAGGCGCTGCTGCTCAAGTTCAAGCCGGCCAACATGGACGTGCTGCCGCTCTACATCATCCTGCTGCTGATGTTCCCGCCGATCCTGTGGCTGCTGCAGTTCCGCTCCACGCTCGCGCTCGGCGCCTCGGTGCTGCTCTACGTGCTGACCTGGCAATTAGGCTGGAACATGCCGAGCTATCCGAGCGGCCACTGGTACTTCAACCCCTTCGCCTGGCAATTGCTGTTCGTGTTCGGCGCCTGGTGCGCGCTGGGGGGAGCCCAGCGGCTTTCGGCGGTGCTGCAGTCGCGGGTGACGCTGGCAATCGCTGTTGCCTATCTGGTATTCGCGTTCGTCATCGCCCTGACCTGGCATCTGCCGGGCATGAGCTACTACCTCCCGCACTGGCTCGACGAGGCGATCCACCCGATCGACAAGGTCAACCTCGACGTTCTGCGATTCGCGCATTTCATCGCGCTGGCGGTGGTGACGGTGTGGTTCGTGCCGCGCGACTGGCCGGCGCTCAAGTCCAGGTGGGCCTGGCCGCTGATCGTGTGCGGCCAGCATTCCCTCGAAATCTTCTGCCTCGGCGTGTTTTTGTCCTTTGCCGCCCATTTTGCCATGGTGGAGGTCTCGGGCGCCTTCTGGATGCAATTCCTGGCCAGCGCATTAGGCATTCTCATAATGATTGCCGCGGCCTGGCTGATTACATGGTACAAGAAGGTCGAAGAACGCAGTCCCGGATCGCGCCCAAAGAAGGCGCCGGACGCAGACCTCGCGGGAGGCGAGGCATGAGGAGGTCGATCGCGGCTGTCGTAGCGATCCTGACCCTGGCCGGCACGGCCTGGGCCGCGGACCCCCATGCGTGCGCCATCCCAGGCTATTTGTTGTTTGGCGGCAATGAGTTAAAGCGCGTCGCCGCGACCGTGACGAAGGATCGGCGGCTGACCGTGGCGGTGGTCGGGACCGGCTCGTCGGCGCTGGCCGGCCCGGACGGGCCCCGTTCGGCTTACCCGGCCCGGCTCGAAGCCGCGCTCAAGCACCGTATGCCCGGCATCGCCGTCAAGGTCGTGCCCCTGGTCCGAAGCCGGTATGCCGCCGAGGAAATGGCCAAGGGCATGGCCAAATTGCTGGTCGACGAGAAGCCCGATTTGGTGGTATGGCAGACCGGAACAATCGATGCCATGCGCCGGCTCGAGGTCGATGGCTTCAGGGCCGCATTGGAGGAGGGGGTCGAGGCGTTGCACAAGGGGGGTGCGGACGTCATTTTGATGAATATGCAATACAGCCCCCGCACCGAGACCATGGTCGCGCTCGGCCCCTACGCCGACAACATGCGTGTGGTCGCCCAGCAGCACGAGGTTCCGTTGTTCGACCGCCTCGGCATCATGCGGCACTGGTCCGATGTGGGCGCCTTCGATCTCTACGCCACCGGCAAGGACAACGTGCTCGCGCAGCGCGTCCATGACTGCATCGGCCGCGCCATCGCATCGCTCATTATCGACGCCGCTCATTTACAATCGGTCGAGCTCAAGACCGGACAATAAAAACCACGACAGGGACGAAAACGCGACTCATGCGCTACCATCATTCTCTGCGTCCGGCGGCCGTTTTGATCGCCGCTGCGACGGCTCCCCTTCTTGCGCTCGTTCCGGCATTCGCCCAGACCTCGGCTCCCGTGGCGACGCCGGCCGTGCTGTCGCCGCAACCGGCGGCCGCGGCGCGTGCGCCGGCTTGCGCGGTGATCGCCGAAAAGGCCCGCCTCGACCTTCCGCTCGTGCGCACCTCCCGCAATCTCGCCGCCGGCCTGCCGATCAAGATCGTCGCGCTCGGTTCCTCCTCGACCTATGGGGCCGGCGCCAGCACGTCCGCAGCCTCCTATCCGAGCCGGCTGGCGGTAGAGCTCGCGCAGCGCTTGCCCGGTCACGAGATCACGGTGCTGAACCGCGGCGTCAACGGCGACGAAGCCAGCGACATGCTCGCTCGCCTCGAAGCCGCGGTGATCGCCGAGAAGCCCGACCTCGTGCTCTGGCAGGTCGGCACCAACTCGGTGCTGCGCGACAAGGCCGTGCTGCCGCACGCCACGCTTCTGCATGAAGGACTGGCGCGCCTGAAGGCGATCGGCGCCGACATCGTGCTGATCGACCCGCAATACGCGCCCAAGGTCATCGCCAAGCCGCATGCGGAGGCGATGGTCTCGCTGATCGCTACCGCCGCCAAGGCTGAGCACGTCTGCCTCTTCCATCGCTTCGACCTGATGCGGCAATGGTACGAGGCCGACCACCTGTCGTTCGAGACGTTCGTGTCGGCGGACGGGCTGCATATGAACGACTGGAGCTATGCCTGCCTTGCCAAGTGGCTCGCCGCGGGCATCGCCGAGGCGGCCACCCGGCCGACCGCGACCGCGATCGGACCGCGCGTCGCACCGCGCTGATTTTATCTTTCCCAACTCACCAGGCGCCGTCATGGCCGGGCTTGTCCCGGCCATCCACGTCTTTGGACGTGGACAAGAAAGACTGGATGCCCGGCATAAAGCCGGGCATGACGAAGCAGCAATCCTCACGCCGCCTTCAGCGCCCCGAGCACGTCATCCATGAGATCGTCGGGATGCTCGAGCCCGCATGAGAGCCGCACGAACCCGTCGCTGATGCCGAGCTCGGCGCGCTGCGCCGGGGTGAGGCGCTGGTGGGTGGTGGTGGCCGGATGGGTGATCAGGCTCTTGGCGTCGCCGAGATTGTTGCTGATGCGCACCAGCTTGAGCGCGTCCTGAAAGCGAAACGCCGCGGCCTTGCCGCCCTTGACCTCGAAGCCGACCAGGGTCGAGCCGCCGCGCATCTGCCGGCGCACGATCTCGGCCTGCGGATGGTCGGGACTGCCCGGATACATCAGGCGGGTGACCTTCGGATGCTTCGCGAGCGCGACCGCGACGCTCGCGGCGGTGTCGGTCTGCCGCCGCACCCGCACCGCCAGCGTCTCCAATCCCTTGAGCAGCACCCAGGCGTTGAACGGCGACATCGACGGTCCGGTCTGCCGGATCAGGGTGTGGTTGTGGTCCTGGATGAATTTCTCGGAGCCGAGGATCACGCCGCCGAGGCAGCGGCCCTGGCCGTCGATATGCTTGGTCGCTGAATAAACGACGCAGTCGGCGCCGAGCTCGAATGGGCTCTGGAACAGCGGCGTCGAGAACACGTTGTCGACCACCAGCGTGGCGCCGGCCGCGTGCGCGATCTCGGCGATCGCCTTGATGTCGAGCACCTCGAGCGTCGGGTTGGTCGGGCTCTCCAAGAAGAACGTCTTGGTGTTGGGCCGCACCGCCTTGCGCCATTGCTCGAGGTCGCGGCCGTCGACCAGGGTCGAGGCGACGCCGTAGCGCGGCAGATGCTCCTCCACCACGTAGAGGCAGGATCCGAACAGCGCCTTCGACGCGACGATATGGTCGCCGGCCCGCACCTGGCCCATCAGCGCGGTGGTGACGGCCGCCATCCCGGTCGCGGTCGCGCGCGCCGCCGGCGCGCCCTCCAGCGCCGCCATGCGCTGCTCGAACATGGTCACCGTCGGATTGGAGAAGCGGGAATATTGATAGCCCGGCTCCTCGTTCTTGAAGCGCTTCTCCGCGCTGAGCGCGCTATCGTAGACGTAGCCCTGGGTGAGGAACAGCGCCTCCGACGTCTCGCCGAACTGCGAGCGCAGGATGCCGGCATGCACGAGCTGGGTCTCGGTGCGGTAGCTTCGTTTGGCGGACGCGGACATCGGGGTCTCCTTTTGCCCAACGAAAAACCCGGCCGGAAAAGCTCCGCCGGGTCCTACGCGTCCCCGGCCTTTTAGCGAGTTGTTTAACGTGGCTGCAAGCCGGCCGGCTCAAATGACCACGGGATAAATCCGTTGATACGCGGCCAATATCTTTCCGTCAAGGCGGTCGTCCGCTACACGGTCGGCGTCATCCGGGGATAGCGCCCTTGCCGCTGGCCTTCGCAGTCGATCAAAAAGGCATCCTGCCCGACCATATGATCGCGGCGCTGGCGCAGGACGGCGCCATCCTGCGCGCCTATGACTTCGTTCCCGACCAGGTCCAGCCGGCCAGCCTCGACCTGCGGCTTGGCGAAATCGCCTACCGCGTGCGCGCGAGCTTTCTGCCCGGCCCGCGCACCACGGTGGCCGAGCGCATCGACGAATTGAAGCTGCACGAGATCGCGCTCGGCGACGGCGCCGTGCTTGAGACCGGCTGCGTCTACATCGTGCCGCTCATTGAAAGCCTCGCTCTGCCCAACGACATCGCGGCCGCCGCCAATCCGAAAAGCTCGACCGGCCGGCTCGACGTCTTCACCCGCGTGATCGCCGACGAGACCCGCGGCTTCGACCGCATCAAGGCGGGCTATCACGGCCCGCTCTACGCCGAGATCAGCCCGCGCACCTTCCCGGTGCTTGTGCGCGAGGGCTCGCGGCTCTCGCAGATCCGCTTTCGCCACGGCAACGCGCTGCTCGACGGCGAGAGCTTGCGCGAGCTGCACGCGCGCGAGCGGCTCGTGGACGACGACGATGCCGACGTGAGCGAAGGGATCGCGGTCGGCGTCGACCTCGCGGGGCTCGGCGCCGACGGCCTTGTCGGCTACCGCGCCAAGCGCCACACCGGCCTGATCGACGTGGAGCGCCGCGGGCGCTACGACGTCGCCGATTTCTGGGAGCCGATCCGCGCGCGCAAGGACCGCAGCCTGATCCTCGACCCCGGCGAGTTCTACATCCTGGCCTCGAAAGAAGCCGTGCAGGTGCCGCCCGACTACGCCGCCGAGATGGTGCCGTTCGATCCGCTGGTCGGCGAGTTCCGCGTGCACTATGCGGGCTTCTTCGATCCGGGCTTCGGCTATGCGGGCGCCGGCGGGCGCGGGGCGCGGGCGGTGCTGGAGGTGCGCTCGCGCGAGGTGCCGTTCATCCTCGAGCATGGCCAGATCGTCGGACGGCTGGTCTACGAGAAGATGCTGGAGCGGCCCAAGTCGCTCTACGGCGAGCGCATCGGCTCGAACTATCAGGCGCAGGGGCTCAAGCTGTCGAAGCACTTCCGGACGTGATGTTGCCGCCGCGCGGCCGCCGCACCGGGCCGAGCTAGGCGGCCTTCACGTAAAGCGAATAGTCGTCGCGCCCGACGTCGTCGGTGTGCGCCGACACCGCCCGGTCGCGGCCTGCCGCCTTGGCGGCATAGAGCGCCTGGTCCGCCGTTTTGACCAGCACGCTCGGACCTTGCGGCCGTGCCGCGGCCTGCGCGCCCTCAGGGGCCAGCGATGGACCTTCGGAGTCGGACACCAGGGCATGCAGCGCGCTCGCCACCCCGACGCTGATGGTGACGTGCGGCGCTGCCGTCGATCCCGCATGGGGAATGTTCAGGGCGCGCACCACCTGGCACATCCGCTGCGCCAGCCGGCGCGCCTCGGCGAGCTCGGTTTGCGGCAACAGCACCGCGAATTCCTCGCCGCCGTAGCGCGCCGCCATTTCGCCGGCGCGTCTCGCATTGCGGGCCAGCGCCGCCGCCACCAGCTGCAGGCATTGGTCGCCGCCGATGTGGCCGTAGGCGTCGTTGAAGCGCTTGAAATAGTCCACGTCGATCATCAGCAGGCAGAGCGGCGTCTTGTGCCGCAAGGCGCGCCGCCACTCCTGGTCGAGCGCCAGGTCGAAGGCGCGGCGGTTGGCGATCCCGGTGAGCCCGTCCACCGTGGACAGCCGCTCGAGCTCGGCGGATTTCGCGCGTTCACTGGCATGCGCCTCGATCAGGCGTACGTAGAGCCGGCTGTTCTCCAGCAGCAACACCACCAGCACGAAGCTCGTCGCCAGCAGCCCATAGATCCTGCCGGCGTAGAAGCCGACATCGAAACGGGCCGCATTGAGCACCGCGCTCAACGCGATGTCGAACAGCCATGCCACCATCACCACCATCAGCCACAGGTCGAGCACCGAATACGGCCGCCGCCGCGACAGGAACAGCAGCGCCAGCAGGGTCAGCGCCCAGACGATCGACACCACCAGGAGGCACGCCGGCGTGGTGTTGTTGCCGCTCATGATCACCGGAAGAGTGTCATGGCCCGCCGTGGCCAGCAGCGCGAGCCCGGCCGCAGCGGCCAGTGTCGCCGCCGCGCTCGCCAGAATGATGCCGCCGCTTCCCTGCAGGCCATATCCGCCCGCGTTGTCCCGCCCCAGCGCATAGCCGATGACCAGGAGCGGGAAGCCGCCATGCCAGAACATGTAGAGCCAGGCCGTGGTCTGCGGACCGGCGCCGAGCAACCCGGTCGGCGAGAACAGGCCGGGAAAGGTGAGCGCGTGTGCAACCGTCAGCGCGGCGGTGAACAAGTAGCCGCAGGCGAGCAACAGCAGCGCCCGCGACCGCGAGATGTAGATCTGACCGAACAGGAAGACCGCCGTCACCAGATCGTTGATCACCAGCGCCGATTCGTAGATCGGAATGAAGGCCGGCACCGACGCCAGCGGCAGTTTCGCGAACGGCGCCGCCGCGAGGAAGAGCAGGGCGGACACCAGCACGACCGCAGACGCGACGCCGCGCTCGCGGCGCCCCGCCGGCTGGGTCGACAGGAAGACCGAACGCTGCTGTTCGTCCGCCATCGCAATCGCTTCTCCAGTCCTTCGCGATTGCAATGTCGCTGTCCCGGCGGAGGTTGCCGGCAACCTCCATTCTTCGATCACAGCACCTAAAGGGGGTCGCTAGGGATTTCGGCCATATTCGAGAAAACACCGGTAAAGTTTTCCTGGTCTGCGACGGCGCGTCGTCGGGCGGGCGGCGCAGACTCTTATCCGCGACGATCACCCGCCGGCCTTTGCGACCCGCCCGGCAAGTTCGGCGCGCAGCTCCGCGACTTCCTTGCGCAGCCCCTTGACCTCGGCGAGGATCGGCGCCGCTTCCTCCTGGATCATCTCGCGCTCGGCCTCGCGCTCGGCGGCCTCCGCCTTCAAGGCTTCGGCCTGCATGGCGTTGACCACGACGCCGATGAACAGGTTGAGCACCATGAAGGTCGTCACCACGATGAAGATGACGAAGAACAGCCAGGCATAGGGGTGCTTTTCCATCACCGGCTTGGCGACGTCGTTGGTCCAGCCTTCGAGCGTCATCACCGTGAACAGCGTCCACAGCGAGTCGCCGAGCGTGCCGAACAGGCCGGGATTGTTGCCGCCGAACAGCTTGGTCGCCATCACCGCGAAGACGTAATAGATGAGCCCGATCAGGAATACGATCGCCCCCATCCCGGGCAGCGACGCCAGCAGTCCGGCCACCACGCGCCGCAGCGTCGGCACCACGCCGATCAGCCGCAGCGCCCGCAGGATGCGCAGCGACCGCAGCACGGTGAAGGATTCGGTCGCCGGCACCAGCGCGATGCCGATGACGATGAAATCGAACACGCTCCACGGATCGCGGAAGAAGGCTCGCTGGTGAACGAGCATGCGCGCGAGGATCTCGACCACGAACACCGCCAGGATGACGTGGTCGAGGGTTTGCAGCAGCGGGCCATACGAAGCCATGACGCTCTTGTCGGTCTCGAGGCCCAGGATGACGGCGTTGACGAGGATGAGCAGCATGATCACGCGCTCGGTGCGCGGGTCATCGTCGATGCGGCGGAGCCAGGCGAGCACGGTGTTCCCCCTTGCGGCGACCGTCGGAAGTGGGATCGGCCGCGAGCGGATTTTAGGCGGTAGCGCGGCCGCTGTCACAGCGTTCAAAAAAAGCTAATCCACGACGATATTGTTGTTCCTGATGATCTCGCCCCAGCGCCGCGACTCGTCCTTGATGAAGGCGGCCATCTCGGCGGGGCTGCTCGGGGTCGGCTCCACGCTGGCGGCGCGGAACCTTGCCTGCACGTCCGGGATGTTGAGGATCTCGACGACCGCCTTGGCGACCTCGGCCTGCAGCGCCGGCGGCGTCTTCGGCGGCGCGACCAGCCCGAACCAGCTGGTGGAGACGAACCCCGGCAGCCCGGCCTCGGCGGTGGTCGGGACCTCGGGCATCGTCGGCGCGCGCTTGCCGTCGAGCACGGCCACGACCTTGACCTTGCCGTCGCGGAAGTGCGGCCGCGCCCCCGCGACATTGCCGAAGAACACGTCGACATGGCCGCCGATCATGTCCTGCAGCACCAGCGTCTCGCCGCGGTAGGGCACGTGCACCATGCGGGTGCCGGTCAGCCCCTGGAACATCATGCCGGTGAGATGCGGGGTGGCGCCGTTGCCCTGGCTGCCGAAGGTGACCTTTCCGGAGTTGGCCTTGATGTAGTCGATCAGCTCCTTGAGCGAGTTGACCGGCAGCTCCTTGCGCACGATGGCCACGTTCGGCACCGAGCCGATGAGCGTGATCGGCACGAAGTCCTGCGGCTTGTAGGAGAGCTGCTTGTAGAGGGTCTGGTTGATGGCGAGCGGTCCGGGCGGAGCGAGCAGCAGCGTGTAGCCGTCGGGCTCGGACTGGTAGGCGACATCGGCCCCGATATTGCCGCCGGCCCCGGTCTTGTTCTCGATCACGATCGGCTGGCCCCATTTGGCCTGCAGCCTCTCGCCGATGATGCGCGCCAGGATGTCGTTGATGCCGCCGCCGGGGAACGGGACGACGAATTTGACCGCGCGGGTCGGGTAGGGGGCTTGCGCAAGCGCGTCGCCCGCAACGAGGGCTAAAACGCCGGCGAGACACGCCGCAACGGTTCTTTGCATCCTGGCCCTCCCGCGACCCCGGTCGCTGTTCGAGTTGCCCATGCTAGGCCGTGACATCCATCCTGCGCAATTGGATGGAAGCCGAGCGCTGCCCGGCGCAGCGCCGGGCAGGGGCAGCGTCGAACATTCATGCGGGGAATTCGCCAGCGGAGGGGATGCAATGGCGCGGCAGGAGGAGCATACTGCCGTGGGCAAGAATGAGAAGCAAAGCCCGTTCAACGGTGAGGCGCATGCCGACGCAAATGTATCTCATGGATCTTGCGCGGCGTTGCCGGTTCTTGTCCGACAACACCTCGATCGCAGATTGGCGCGGGAACTGCGCACGCTGGGCGACGAGCTGGAAGCCAAGGCGCGGGAGGCGCAAACCGCCGCCGATGCCGCCGCGCCGCCGATCGTGCAGGCGTACGCCCCCCGTTAGCTAATTCGCGTAATAGACCGTGGCCGGCGGCCCATAGGCGGCGTGCTTGATCACGCGGACACGCATCTTGTCGCGCGGCCCGACCTTCGAGAGCCGCTCGCCGGTGGCCTTGAACGCCGCCTCGTCCTCATTGCTGGCGGCGACCTTGCGCCACGGCTGCTGATCCCAGCGGCCGTTCGGCCACAGCTGCACCTGGTAGACATGCTGCATGACGATCTCCCCGATTGGGGCGCTCGATAGATTCGCTTTTTGACGAGAATCTGCAGAGGCAAAGACCTTTTTGTGGCGAATGGTGGGGGCGAATAACGAGTGGCGAGTGGGGGTTACCCATTCGCGCTATTCCAAATTCGCCACTCGCTGTTCGCCATTCGCCCCCTTCAAGCCCGCACCCCCAGCCGCAGCGCCAGGGTCAACCCGACGGCGACCAGGGCGACGTTGACCAGCGAGAGCGCCGCCACCAGCTCGAGCGCGCCGCCGCCGAACAGCGACACGATCACCGCCCGAGCACTTCGGTGCCGGGCCCCTGCAGGTAGACGCCGGTCGAGTATTCGCGCACGAAAATCATGAAGCCGAGCAGCCACGAGCTGATCAGGCCGAAGCGGATCAGCGGCAAGGTTCTCCCTTGGGCAATCGGCGCGTCTGGTATTATCGGCTGGTCCGATCGATTCTCGGCGCACCGCGTACGTGCAGACCGGTTTGATCCTAGCTCGGACGGCACCTGTTATCCACTCCTGCCGGTGCGGAAGGTTGCAAATGGCGAACGAGACGACGCGATTGGCCGAATACGCGGCGGCGCTGCGCTATGACGATATCCCGGCCGACGTCGTCGAGCGCGCCAAGCATTGCATCACCGACACGGTGGCCGCGATCGCGTTCGGGCATCATCTGCCCTGGAGCCGGATGATCGTCGCGTTCGCGGAGAAGAACGGCGCCGGCGGGAAAAGCCGCATCCTCGGCCCCGGCGGCGCGCGGGTGCAGCCGGGCGCGGCGGCGCTGGCCAATGGCGCGCTGGCGCACGCCTTCGAGATGGACAACCTGACCTGGCCGAACACCGGCGTGCATCCGGGCGCGACGCTGCTGTCGTCCGCGCTCGCCGTCGCCCAGGAGCGCGGCATCGGCGGCCGCGAGCTGATCGCTGCGGTCGTCGCCGGCTCCGAGGTGATGATCCGCATCGGCCGGGCCACCAAGCACAACAACGAGACCCGCGGCTTTCACGCGCCCGGCACGACCGGTCCGTTCGGCGCGGCGGTCGCCTGCGGCCGGCTGATGGGCTTCGACGCCGAGCGCATGCGCAACGCGCTGGGCATCGCCGGCTCGCTCGCCTGCGGGCTGCTCGAATTCGCCCGCTCCGGCACCGGCGCGATGGTGAAACGGCTGCATATGGGGCGGGCGGCGGAGAGCGGGGTGCTGGCCGCGAGCCTCGCCGCCGACGGCTTCACCGGCCCGGCGAGCGTGCTCGAAGGCGAGTTCGGCTACCTCCAGGTGTTCTGCGGCGGCGACTACGACGCCGGGGAGCTCACCCGCGAGCTGGGCGAGAGCTACGCGACGCTCTCGATCATGCTCAAGCGGTTTCCCTGCCACATCACCGCGCATACCTCGGTGCAGGCCATCCAGGAGCTGCGCGAGGCGCACCGCTATTCCGGTGCCGACGTCGTCTCGGTCGCGATCGCCGGCAACGACAAGATGGTCCGCATCAACAATATCCCGAGGCCGGCTGACGTGATGATGGCGCAATACAGCATCCCGTTCTGCGTCGCGCTGGCGCATTTCCGCGATCCGCGCGACCCGCGCTCGTTCGACGAGACGGCGCTGGGCGATCCGCAGATCCGCGCGCTCACCGAGCGCATCACCATGACGGTCGCCAAGGAGCGCCCGACCCCGCTGGCGGCCGAGGTCATCGTCACGCTGCGGGACGGCCGCCGGCTGCGGCGCCAGGTCTCCGACTTCAAGGGCACGCCCGGCCGGCCGCTCGACCGGGAGGAGCTGCGCGACAAGTTTCTGCTCTCGACGCGGCACTGCGGCGGCGAGGACATGGCGCTGATGTTCGACCGGCTGCAGAACCTGGAGAACGAGGCCAGCCTGGACTGGATCGGCGTGCGCGCGCAGTGAGCGTTCCGTCCCAATTGCGCCACTCTCTCCATCGTCATGCTCGCGAAAGCGGGCATCCAGTCATCACCACTGTCGCCATGCTTCAGTGACGGTGATTCCTGGATCACCCGCTTACGCGGAGGATGACAGCCGGGTTAATCTCAAGTCGCTTGGAAACTGCTCCAACCAGCCGAAAATGTTCTAGCATTCATTGACGAAGCAATTCGGAAAACGCGATGGCCGAGCATTCCGCCGCCGACAACGTGCACACCCGCCGGATCGCCGAGTTCGTGGCGGGGTTGCGCTACGAGCGCATCCCGGTGGAGGTGTGCGAGCGCATCAAGCTCCTGATCCTCGATGCGCTCGGCTGCGCGATCTACGGCGCCAGGCTCGAATGGTGCCGCATCCTGCAGAGCATGCTCGCGGCGCTGGACCAGACGCGCACGACCTCGGTCTGGGGCACCGACCGGCGGCTCTCCTCGCCGCACGCGGCGCTGGTCAACGGCACGCAGGTGCAGGGCTTCGAGCTCGACGACGTGCACCGCCACGGCGTGCTGCATGTCGGCGCGGTCACCCTGCCGGCGCTGATCGCGGTGGCGGAGAGCCACGCAAAGCTCAGTGGCCGGGAATTCCTGGCCGCCGCGGTCGCCGGCTACGAGATCGGCCCGCGCGTCGGCAGATGCATGGGCCAGGAGCATATCGGCCAGGGCTGGCATTCCGGCGCCACGGTCGGCGTCTATTCGGCGGCCGCCGGCGCCGCACGCGGGCTGAAGCTGTCGGCGGACGCGACCGTGCATGCGCTCGGCATCGCCGGCACCCAGTCGGCGGGGCTGATGGCGGCGCAATACGGCGCCATGGTCAAGCGCATGCATGCCGGCCGCGCCGCGCAGAGCGGGCTCTACGGCGCGCTGCTGGCGAGCCGCGGATTCACCGGCATCGTCGACGTGTTCGAGGCGCCCTATGGCGGCTTCTGCACCACCTTCTCGCGCTCGCAGGACCGCTTCGATCTCGCCGAGCTCAGCGCCGGGCTCGGCGAGCGGTTCGAGACCATGGGCATCGCGCTCAAGTTCTATTCCTGCGTCGGCAGCAACCACACCACCCTCGACGCCATCCGCGACATCCGGCAACGGCGCCCGTTCACGTCCGACGACGTCGAGCGGATCGTGGTGCACGGCTCGCAGGTCACCGTCGATCACGTGGGCTGGCCCTACCGGCCGGAAGGGCTGACCTCGGCGCAGCTCAACCTGCCGTTCTGCATCGCCACCCTGCTGATCGAGGGCGATGTGTTCGTCGAGCAGTTCGGGCCGGATGCGGTCGATGACGCCGCCCGCATCGCGCTCTCGCGCAAGGTCGAGGTGGTGCACGATCCCGCCATCACGGCGCTCGGCGCAGCCTTCCGCCACAAGGTGCGGGTGGAGGTGCATTTCCGCGACGGGACGGTCGAGAGCGAGACGCGCGAGGCGCCCCGCGGCAGCGAGCAGTCGTTCGCGGAAAGCGACGAGATCGTCGGCAAATTCCGCAAGCTCACCCGCGCCGCAATGGGCGCGCCGCAACAGGATGCGCTGATCGATGCGGTGCTCGGGCTGGAACGGCTGGCGGATGCCGGGGAGTTGGCGCGGCTGCTGCGGGTCGGGTAGCCCGGATTTCGCCGGCGCTCAATCCGGGCTACACGCTCTCACACGCGACACGCTTGGCCGCGCTGTTGGCACCAAGCCGCGCCGAGGTCCCCTCGTATCTACGGGCTGCGGGCGGGCATCCCGGCGGCCGCACGGATCTGGCGGATCTGCTGTCGCCAGTCACTCCCCAGCGTTTTCCAGTACACGTTGCAGTACCACCGGCCTTCAAAGTACCCATTGTTAGGGCACCTCGTTCCGGGCCGGGATTGCGCAGCCGCGTCGGAGATCGCCGACACGGTCACGATCGCGGCCGATGCAGCAATAAGGCAGATTTTTTTCATGGCACGAGTCCTGCTGAAATTGGCGCTCGCGTTGCCAGAACCCCCAGGGTGGCTGGGAGGTTCCGCTGCCGATGCATGTCTGATATACAGTCCGGCGGGGTTCCAAGTTATTCCAAGGTCCTGGAAGGAGTTGCGGGCGTAGTTCAATGGTAGAACGGCAGCTTCCCAAGCTGCATACGAGGGTTCGATTCCCTTCGCCCGCTCCAGTTCCCTGCGTGAGCGCAATCCGGTTCGTGCGATGCGCGAGATCAAGGAGTCCGACTGGAAGCTGCTGCGGCAGCTTCACGACGTTGCGCTCGAGCGGTTTTGCCAGCGCGTGCTCGGCGAAGTCCAGCGCCGGAGCGCGGCGTCGAAGAAGAGCTACCACGAGCGCTACCTCAACATTTACCGCCTGCTGAAGCGGCGGGACCGCGAGCTCGCCGACGCCTTCAACGGCCCGCGGCGGTCCACGGCCGTGCAACAGCTCACCGTCATCTACTCCCAAGGGCTGCTGAGCGAGGAGGAGTTCGCGCGCTTCAGCCCGGAGACGCGCAGCGCGGTCGATTCATTTCTGGCCATCGTCCACGACTGACGTTCTCGGTCCACGGCTACGGTCGCATATCCGCGATTTGCGCGTTCGCATGGATTGATCTTCGCAATACTTGGCGCAATCGGAAGAACTCCAAGCAATGTCAGGCGCTGGATTTTATTTGTAATAGTTCGAAACAAGAAATGGCGCGCGAAAATGTTGATCGATCGAGTGATTACCTGTATCCAGCGGCACTCTTCGGGGTGTCGACCGCTGCGAGGGACCGCGCCTTCTTGTGTTGTGTTCGCCACGACTGCGCATGATCATGCGGCTTGCGCGGACGCGCCGCGCGGCCTTCGCCAAGGGCAGCGGTTTCGGCAAGCTGCGGGCGGCGGAATGTGCTTGAACAGGTTACATTATAACGTCACATTCTTCCCGACGTGATGGCGTGCGGTGGGTGGCGTGCGTAGCAGGCGAGGCGAAATGCAGGAACATCATCTGTTGCAACGGTTCGCTCGCGGCTCGCGCGCGCGGGCCGGGCGCGGCGCCGCCGTCCTGCTCGCGGCCGCGGTCCCGCTGCTGCTGATCGCCGGCGCCGCCATGGCCCAGACGGAGCCGGCGGCCCCGGCCGAGCCGATCATCGGCACCGCCCTGCTGCCGCGCGATCTCTCGCCTTGGGGCATGTTCAAGAATGCCGACGTGGTGGTGCAGGCGGTGCTGGTCGGGCTCGTTTTCGCCTCGATCGTCACCTGGACGGTCTGGCTCGCCAAGTCGATCGAGCTGATGGCGGCCGGCAGGCGCGTGCGCCGGGCCATCGCCGCGCTCGCGGGCGCGCGCTCGTCGGCGGAAGGCGCCGAGCGCATCACCGATCCGAGCGGCGAGGTGGGGCGGTTCCTCGCCGCGGCGGTCGCCGAGCTGCAGCTCTCCGCCGGCGGCGTGGACCGGGACGGCGTCAAGGAGCGGGTCGCCTCCCGGCTCGAGCGCATCGAGGCGAGCTACGGCCGGCGCATCATGCGGGGCACCGGCGTGCTCGCCACCATCGGCGCCACCGCGCCCTTCGTCGGCCTGTTCGGCACCGTCTGGGGCATCATGAACAGCTTCATCGGCATCTCGAAGTCGCAGACCACCAACCTGGCGGTGGTGGCGCCCGGCATCGCCGAGGCGCTGCTGGCGACCGCGCTCGGACTTGCGGCGGCCATTCCGGCCGTGGTGATCTACAATACGTTCGCGCGCTCGATCGCGGGCTATCGCGCGCTCGTCGGCGACGCTTCGGCGGAGGTGCTGCGGCTGGTGAGCCGCGACCTCGACCGCCCGGCGGCCGCGCCCGCGCCGTCCGCGCGCCGACCGACGCCGCTGTCGGCGGTGGAGTGAGCCCATGAGTGTGCGTCTCGATCACGGCGACGACACGCTGAACGAGGTCCACGAGATCAACGTCACGCCGTTCATCGACGTGATGCTGGTGCTGCTGATCATCTTCATGGTGGCGGCGCCGCTCGCCACCGTCGACATCCTGGTCAACCTGCCGGCCTCGAGCGCGCAGCCGCAGCCGCGGCCCGACAAGCCGCTCTACCTGACGGTGAAGTCCGATCTCACGCTCGCGCTCGGCAACGATCCGATCGCCCGCGATTTCCTGCGCAGCACGCTCGACCGGGCGACCAACGGCGACAAGGACGCGCGCATCTTCCTGCGCGCCGACAAGACGGTGTCCTACGGCGAACTGATGGAGGTGATGAACCTGCTGCGCGCGGCAGGCTATCTCAAGGTCGCCCTGGTCGGGCTGGAGAAAGTCACCGGACCATGATCGCGCTGGCGGCCGAGGAGCTGATCGACCTGCGCCGTTGGGCGCTGTGCGCGGCGCTGGTCGTGCTGGCGCATGGCGGGATCGCGGCCGCGATGGTCACCTGGCGCGACGCGATCGAGCCCTCCGAGACCGCCTCCGCCATCGTGATCGAGTTCGCGCCGGTGCCGGTCGCGCCGGCCGTGCTGCCGACCGACCTGGCGCCCGGGCCCGAGCAGACGATGTCGGACGCCTCGCCCAACCGGCCGACCGAGACGGTCGAGGAGAAGATCGAGGAGAAGGTCGACCAGAAGGTCGAGGTGAAGGTCGCGCAGAAGGTCGAGGAGCAGGTCGAGGCCAAGCCGGTCGAGGAGCCGCCGCCGGAGGTCAAGCCGGCGCCCAATCCGGACGTGGCGATCGAGCCGCCGCCGCCGCAGGAGGTCAAAGAGGCGATGGTGCAGCGGCAGGTGCCGGTTCTGCCGGCGCCCGATACCACGGCGCCGCAGCCGATGCCGGTCGATAAGGCGGCGGTCGCGGCTGCCCCGACGCAGGCCCAGCCCAATCCCAACACGTCGAAGGCGGTGCAGACCTGGCGCGGGCAGATCGTCGCGCTCATCGAGCGCAACAAGCGCTACCCGGCCAAGGCGGAGTCGCGCGGCCAACAAGGGGTCGCCCGCGTCTTCTTCAGCCTCGACCGGCAAGGACAGGTCATCGACAGCCGCGTCGTGACCTCGTCGGGCGTGACCGCGCTCGACGAGGAGGCGCTGGCGCTGCTTCGCCGCGCGCAGCCGTTCCCCAAGCCGCCACCGGAATTGGCCGGCGATCGCGTGGACCTGATGCTGCCGCTGCGCTTCAATCTCAGGTGAAGCCCGCCGCCGGTGGCCGATGGCCGGCGCGGTGATGTTCTCCCCCCCCCGACCCGGTCCGCTATTGTCGGCGAGCCTGATCGGGCTTATTTCAGGGGGAGCCCAATTCGCGGACCGAGCGCTTTCAGGACAGCGGGAACTCCGCGCGCAACTGCGATAAACGAGAGAGGCTGAAGCATCGATGCCCGAGACGGCTTCTGCGGTCACGCCCCGCTTGTCGCATCCGCTGGTGATCGTCGCGGCGGTGGCCGGCATCATGCTTGCCGGCACGGTCGCGCTGTGGGCGCATTACGGCACGGCGGTGTTCTACGAGATGATCGTCGCCGGGATCGCCGCCTGCCTATGAGCGGCCGGCGCGGGACGGCGAAGAGGAACCCGACATGAATGCGCGCAGCGTCCGCGTGCTGGTGGTGGCGGCGGAATTTCTGGCCGGGCTGGTGCTCTGCTTCGGCGTGATCCTGATCGTGAGCGGCCGGGTGTCGGCGCCGGTCGCCCAGCAGGTCGCCGCGATCGGCGGGCCGTTCGAGCTCACCGACCAGAACGGGCGCACGGTCACCGAGCGGGATTTGAAGGGCCGTCCGTTCCTGGTGTTCTTCGGCTTCACCCGTTGCCCCGACATCTGCCCGACCACCCTGTTCGAGGTGTCGGAGATCATGCGGGTGCTCGGCAAGGACGCCGACCGGGTCGGCGCGCTGTTCATCACCGTCGATCCCGAGCGCGATACGCCGGCCGCGCTCAAGGACTATCTGTCGAGCTTCGACCCGCATCTCGCCGGGCTGACCGGCGAGCCGGCCGCGGTCGCCGCGGTCGCCAAGGCCTACCGGGTCTATTTCAAGAAGGTGCCGCTCGACCAGGGCGGCTACACCATGGATCACACCGCCATCGTCTATCTGATGGACAAGGACGGGCGCTTCGTCTCCCCCTTCAACATGAAGCGGACGATCGAGGCCGCCGCCGCCGACCTGCGGCGGTACCTGTGAGAGAGCGCGTCCGAGCCGTCGGCGCCACTGATCCGCCTTAACCGTCCGGTCTATAACCGGGGATGAGCAACGTTTCCGGGCCGCAAGCCCGCCACCAGAGATGACCGAACCCGCCGCTCCACCGCCAAGCCCGCCGACGCCGCTCCGGCGGCTCGCCCGCCTGGCGGCATTCCTGCTTCTGCTCGCGCCGCTGCTCGGCGACGGCCAAAGCCGGGCGGAATTGGCCGGCGCCGATCCCGGCGTGCGGGTGCCGGGCTTCTGGGATCCGCGCCGGCGCCCGGAACGGCCCGACCTGTCGCGCATCACCGTGCTGCGCTTTCTCACCGAGGTCGACTACCCGCCGTTCAATTTCCCCGGGCCGGACGGCCACCCGCAGGGCTTCAACGTCGATCTCGCGCGCATGATGTGCGAGGAGGTCAAGCTCGCCTGCACCATGCAGATGCGCCGGTTCGAGACGCTGATCCCGGCGCTCAACGCCAACCAGGCCGACGCCGCGATCGCCTCGATCGCGGCGACGGTAGAGATGCGCGGCAAGGTCGACTTCAGCGATCCCTATTACCGCACGCCGGCGCGCTTCGTGGCCAGGCGCGACTCGCCGATCGACGAGCCGCTGCCCGAGAAGCTCGAGGGCAAGAAGGTCGCCGTCGTCGCCGGCACCGCGCACGAGGCCTATCTCAAGGCGCTGTTCACCGAGGTCGAGGTGCGCGCCTATCCGAGCTCCGACGTGGCACGGCTCGCGCTGCGCAAGGGCGACGTCGACCTGATGTTCGGCGACGCCATCTCGCTGGCGTTCTGGCTCAACGGCACCGATTCGGAGAATTGCTGCAGCTTTCGCGGCGGGCCCTACATGGACAGCCGCTATTTCGGCGAAGGCGTCGCCATCGTGGTGAAGAAGGGCAACGACAACGTCCGGCTGGCGCTGAACTGGGCGCTGTTCCGGGTGTGGGAGCAGGGCCGCTTCACCGATCTGTGGCTGCGGTATTTTCCGATCAGCCCGTTTTGAGTCGATCTCCAGCCATCGCAAGTGTGGGCGTTTGACGGACGATTGCGCGGCTCTAGCCTCTCCTTGGTTGTCGCATTTTCGGACGGAAAACCGGTTCCCACTTTTCCTGAAAATGCTCTAGTGTGCGCGCGCCGAGAGACCTGACTGAATGACAATGGCCGACGCCCCAGCAGCCTCGCTGCGCGAGCTCGCCGAGCAGTCGAACGCCTGGCCGTTCGAGGAGGCGAGGAAGATCGTCGCACGGCTCCAGCGCAAGCCGAAGGACGAGGTCATCTTCGAGACCGGCTACGGCCCCTCGGGCCTGCCGCATATCGGCACCTTCGGCGAGGTCGCGCGCACCAGCATGGTGCGCCACGCCTTCCGCGTGCTCACCGACGACAAGGTGAAGACCCGCCTGATCGCCTTCTCGGACGACATGGACGGGCTGCGCAAGGTGCCGGACAACGTGCCGAACCGGGAGATGGTGGCGCAACACCTCGGCAAGCCGCTCACCCAGGTACCCGACCCGTTCGGCACCCATGCGAGCTTCGCCGCCCACAACAATGCGCGGCTCTGCGCCTTCCTCGACCAGTTCGGCTTCGACTACGAGTTCCTTTCCTCGACCGAGTGCTACAGGTCCGGCCGCTTCGACACGACGCTGCTCAAGGTGCTGGAGCGTTTCGACGAGGTGATGGCGATCATGCTGCCGTCGCTGCGCGAGGAGCGCGCGCAGACCTATTCGCCGTTCCTGCCCATCGACCCGCGCTCCGGCGTCGTGCTGCAGGTGCCGATCGTCGCGCACGACGCCAGGGCCGGCACCGTCAGCTATGACGATCCGCAGACCAGGGAACGGATCACCACGCCGGTCACCGGCGGGCGCACCAAGCTGCAATGGAAGCCGGACTGGGCGATGCGCTGGGTCGCGCTCGGCGTCGACTACGAGATGGCCGGCAAGGATCTGATCGATTCGGTCAAGCTCTCCGGCGAGATTTGCCGCGCGCTCGGCGGCGCGCCGCCGGAAGGCTTCAACTACGAGCTCTTCCTGGACGAGAAGGGGCAGAAGATCTCCAAGTCGAAAGGCAATGGCCTGACCATCGACGAATGGCTGCGCTACGCCTCGCCGGAATCGCTGTCGCTGTTCATGT
The DNA here is from genome assembly GCA_040510815.1 of Xanthobacteraceae bacterium. Lineage (GTDB taxonomy): Bacteria > Pseudomonadota > Alphaproteobacteria > Rhizobiales > Xanthobacteraceae > VAZQ01. Next base: position 31,540 of record JBEVIH010000028.1, read on the forward strand.
ACCGGGAGCCGAAGGCGGCGAAGCGGCTCTATTTCGACGTCATTCCCCGCCACGTCGACGAGTACCAGCAGTTTCTCGAAGCCTATGAGCGGCAGGACGGCAGGCAGCGGCTGTCGAACCCGGTCTGGCACATCCATTCCGGCCATCCGCCCAAGGCCGACATGCCGATCTCGTTCTCGATGCTGCTCACCTTGGTCGCCTCCTCGAACGCC
>JBEVIH010000029.1:0-5529 GCA_040510815.1 Xanthobacteraceae bacterium
CAGCGCCGCATCCGGCGGCGTCGAAGCCGACGATGCGCGAGTCGTCACCGGACTGGCCGACGCCGGCGTAGACCACGCCACCCCCGACCGCGAGCGTCGACCGGGGCGAGCCGGTCAGTGGCCCGGTCCACGCCGGCGGGCACCACGCGTTGCCGCAGCCGTCCACCGGAAACGCGTCGAGGGTGGTGACAGCAGGCCCCGGTGTGGCGGGGTCGCGGCTGGCGGCGATGTACACCGTGCCGTCGGCCACCGCCAGCGAGCCGATCGACAGCGGCGCCGGGATCGACTCGACGAAGTGGCCGAATTGCTCCACCGGCATCGCCCAGATTTCGACGTCGATGGCGCTGCCGTGGCCGGCGGCGACCCGCAGCAGTCCGGGCTTGGCCGGCGCGGTGCCGGGCAACAGAAACATGCGATAGTCCGGCGCCGTCGTGGTCCGCTCCAGGAACCGCGCGCGAAAGGATTTGAGCTCGCCGTTGAGCGGCATGCCGGTTAGATGCGCGCCCACCACCGCCACCGCGATCTCGCCGGCGGCGGGCAGGTTGGAGATCGGCGCAAGCGGCGGCTGCGGCTTTCCGGTCGCGCCCAGCGGCAAACCGGTGTCGGCATGGAACATGCGGCCGAGCGACGCCAGCGCCGCATCGTGGCCGGCTTGCGCCAGCAGCGTGATGCCGAACGGGGTGCCGTGCGGGTGCATCGACGCCGGCACGGCGAGCGCGCAGAGGTCGAGCAGGTTGACGAAATTGGTGTAGGTGCCGAGCCGGCTGTTGAGCCCGATCGGATCGGCCAGCACCTGCTCGATCGTGTAGACCGTCGGCACCGTCGGCAATGCCAAAGCGTCGATGCCGCCGAAGGTGTGGTCGCGCACGCGCCGCAACTCCTCGAGCTCATAGAACGCCTTGAATGCATCGGCCGTGCCGAGATGCGAGCCGCCGAGCACGATCTGCCGGGTAATAGGATGCATCGATTCCGGCGCGGACGCGATCAGCGATCTGGCGGTGAGGTAGCGCTCCGCCACCCAGGGACCGTCGTAAAGCAGGCGCGCGGTTTCATAGAACGGCTCGATGTCGATCTCCACGATCGTGACGCCGAGCCCGGCCAGGCGCGCCAACGCCGCCTCGTAGGCGGCGGCCGATACCTTGTCCCCGAAGAACAGGCGCTGGCCCGGCATGGGCACGCCGATCCGCAAACCCGCGGGCAGCGCTCCCGGCGCGCCGAGCGGCCGTGGACGCGAATAGGGATCGGCGGAATCCGGACCGGCCATGGCCGCGAGCGCGGCGAAGGCATCGTCGACGGTGAACGCGAACACCGACACGCAATCGAGCGTGCGACAGGCCGGCACGACGCCGGCGGTCGAGACCAGGCCGAGGCTCGGCTTGAGGCCGACGATGTTGCTCAGTCCCGCCGGCACGCGACCCGATCCGGCGGTGTCGGTGCCGAGCGCCAGCGGAACGAGGCCGGCGCCGACCGCGATCGCCGAACCCGAGCTCGAGCCGCCCGGAATGAGCGCCGGATCGAACAGGTTGCGAGGCGTGCCGTAGGGCGTGCGCACGCCCACCAGTCCGGTGGCGAACTGGTCGAGATTGGTCTTGCCGATGACGATGGCGCCGGCCTGCTTGAGCCTCGCGACGCAGGTCGCGTCCTTGCCCGGGTCATAGGCGAAGGCCGGGCAGGCGGCGGTGGTCGGCAATCCCCTGACGTCGATATTGTCCTTCACCGCGAACGGCACGCCATAGAGCGGAAGCTCTTCGCGATGCCGCGCCGCCATGGCCTTGGCTTCGGCGCCCGCGTCGGATTCGGCGCGCAGCGAGATGAAGACGGCCGGATCGCCGTGGGCGCGGATGCGCGCGTAGGTGCGCGCGATCGTGGCTTCGGGGCTGGTCGCGCCCGAGCGATGCGCCTCCACGATCGCGGCTACCGTCTCGCCCACCTTCACCGTCCCTGTCACCAGACAGGCAGCAAGCAGCATGCCAGCCGATCGAGCGCAATGCCGGCCGCAGCATGCGACCTGTCCCAGCGGCGTTGGACTGGCGCGGGCGGCAAGCGCCGCGCGCGCCCTTCCTCGCGTGGCTTGGTTCGACCGTTCGGGAGGGTGCGCGTTCCTGTCGGGCCGCCCATTCCATTGCATACAACAAGCGAATTTTGCTCATTTCTTGAGCAAGGGGGGCCCGACGCCAAGCGACGCGGCGCGCCGCCGTCGGACGAATCCTCTCGGAATTCCACGGACATAACAGCCCTCGCCGGCGATGGCACGGAGCTTGCGAGATCGCTCCCGGGGATCAGTCGGGCCACCGCGAGCAGCGGGCCGCCCCCGCCAGCTTGTTCGAACCAGGACCAGGAGCGAGCCCATGCCATTTCCCTCGATTTCCCGCCGCCATCTGTTGCAGGGCACCGCCGCCACGGCGCTTGCCACGACGCTGCCGGTTCGCGCCGCCTTCGCCAAGGATACCGTCGTCGGCTTCGTCTATGTCGGCTCGCGCGACGACTACGGCTACAACCAGGCGCACGCCGCCGGCGCCGCCGCGCTGAAGAAGATGGCCGGCATCAAGGTGGTCGAGGAGGAGAAGGTCCCGGAAACCGACGCGGTCGAGAAGACGATGGAGTCGATGATCAATCTCGACGGCGCCACGCTCCTGTTTCCGACCTCGTTCGGCTATTTCAGCCCGCACGTGCTCAAGCTCGCCAACAAATATCCCAAGGCGCGGTTCGAGCATGCCGGCGGGCTGTGGACGGAGAAGGACCCGAAGAACGTCGGCAGCTATTTCGGCTATATCGACGAGGCGCAATACGTCGCCGGCATCGTCGCCGGCCACTCCACCAAGACGGGCAAACTCGGCTTCGTCGCCGCCAAGCCGATCCCGCAGCTCCTGCGCAACGTCAACGCCTTCATGCTCGGCGCGCGGCTCGCCAATCCGAACGCGACCTTGCAGGTGATCTTCACCGGCGACTGGTCGATGCCGGTGAAGGAAGCGGAAGCCACCAACAGCCTCGTGGACGCAGGCGTCGACGTCATCACCTGCCACGTCGACGGGCCAAAGACCGTGATGGAGAACGCCGCGCGCCGCGGCGCCATGGTTTCGAGCTATCACGTCAACGCGGCGCCGCTTGCGCCGCAGGCTCATCTCACCGGCGCCGAATGGAACTGGGAGGTGCTCTATCCGCGCTTCGTACAGATGTACACGAAGGGCGAGACCATCCCGAACTTCTATCGTGGCGGACTCAAGGAAGGCGTGGTCAAGGTCGCGCCCTATGGGCCGAAGGTGTCCGAGGCCGCGCGCAAGCACGCCGACGACGTCAAGGCCAAGCTCACCGCCGGCGACTACGTCATCTTCAAGGGCCCGCTCAAGGACAACAAGGGCAACACCGTGATCGCGTCAGGCATCGATCGCGGCCAGACCGATGCCGAGCTCGAAAAGATGAACTACCTGGTGGAAGGGGTCATCGGGGCGACCTCGTGACGGCCGCGATGCGCTTGCGCGAGGTCAGTTGCAAAAGAGCGCGACAAACTGGATCTGTTCCCCGCTCTGTGCGGGTAGGAATTGCTGTGGGGGCAGTCGTTGGTTGACGCAGCTCGTGCGCTGACACCGACCCCCACCCCCAACCCCTCCTCACAAGGGGGAGGGGAGCCCACCAAGATCGCGGCGCCGTTGTCCATCAATTCTCTCGAATCGCTGCGGGCCCTGTTCACCGAGCGGCTCGGCGGCGCGGCGGAATATATCGTCATCCCCGCGCTTGCCCTGGTGGCGGCGCTCATCGCGTTCGGGATCTTCGTCGCGCTGTTCGGCAAGAACCCGCTCGACCTCTATTTCTACATGTACCAGGGCGCGTTCGGCACCTGGTTTTCCTGGCAGAACACGCTGACCCGCGCCGCGCCGCTCATCCTCACGGCGCTGTGCACGGCGCTCCCGGCGCAGCTCGGCCTCGTGATCATCGGCGGCGAGGGCGCGCTGCTGATGGGGGCGCTGGCCGCGACCTCGACCGCGCTGCTGTTGCAGGGTGCGCCGCCGCTGGTCGTGCAGATGGGGATGGCGCTCGCCGGCATGACCGTCGGCGGCGCGTGGATCGCGATGTCCGGCGGCTTGCAGCATTACCGCGGCGTCAACGAAACCATCTCCAGCCTGCTGCTGGTCTATATCGCGCTCGCGCTGCTCAATCACCTGGTCGAGGGGCCGATGCGCGATCCGGCGAGCCTCAACAAGCCGTCGACGAGCGAGATCGGCGCCGCCAACATGATCGGCACCATTCCCGGCACCGACGTGCATTGGGGCCTGGTGTTCGGCATCGTCGCCGCGATCCTGGCCTACCTGCTGATCTTCCACACCACGTTCGGGTTCGCGGCGCGGATCGCGGGCGGCAATGTCCGCGCCGCCAAGGCGGTCGGCCTCGGCGTCGGGCGGCTCGTCCTCATCGTCTGCTTTCTCGCCGGCGCCGCCGCCGGGCTCGCCGGCATGGTCGAGGTCGCCGCCGTGCAGGGCCGCACCAACGCCAATCTCGCCGCCGGCTACGGCTTCACCGGGATCCTCGTGGCCTTCCTCGCGCGGCACAATCCGCTCGCCATCATCCCGGTCGCGCTGCTGCTCGGCGGCATCAATGCCAGCGGCGGGCTCCTGCAACGCCGGCTGGGCTTGCCCGACGCTTCGGTGCTGGTGCTGCAAGGCATGATCTTCGTCGCGGTGCTGGCAAGCGAGACCCTCTATGGGCGCTTCCGTATCTTCCGGCCGGGGGCACGGGCATGACGGACGCCGGGATCGGCTGGTGGGTGGTGCCGATTGCCGTGCTCGGCGGCGCGCTGCGCGTGAGCACGCCGTTTCTGTTCGTCAGCCTCGGCGAGTGCATCACCGAGCGCAGCGGCCGCATCAATCTCGGCCTCGAAGGCAACCTGGTCATGGGCGCGATGTGTGCCTACGGCACCTCATATTTGACGGGCTCGCCCTGGCTCGGCGTGCTGGCGGCGGGCGCCTCCGGCGCGCTGCTGGGGCTGTTGCATGCCGCGATCTGCGGCTTGCCGCGGGTTAACGACATCGCCGTCGGCATCGCGCTGATGCTGTTCGGCACCGGGCTTGCATTCTTTCTCGGCAAGCCACTTATCGAGCCATCGGCGCCAATCTTGCCCGCGATCGACTTCGGCTGGTGGAGCGACATCCCGCAGGTGCGCGCCGCGCTCAGGATCAACGTTCTGTTTCTCATCGGCGTGGCGCTCGCACCGCTCCTCGTCTGGGCGCTCACCAGCAGCCGGTGGGGGCTGATCCTGCGCACCGCCGGCGAGAGCGCCGACGCCGCGCGCGCCATGGGCTACTCGGTCAATGCCATCCGCATGCGCGCGACCATGTTCGGCGGTTTTCTCGCCGGCGTCGGCGGCTCGTTTCTCTCGCTCTACTATCCCGGCAGCTGGAACGAGGGCCTCTCCAGCGGGCAAGGCATCACCGCGGTGGCGCTGGTGATCTTCGCGCGCTGGAACCCGATGCTGTGCCTGTGGGCGTCGCTGCTGTTCGGGGGCGCGGCCGCGCTCGGGCCGGCGCTGCAATCGGT
>JBEVIH010000030.1:0-15229 GCA_040510815.1 Xanthobacteraceae bacterium
TGCGGGCGGCCGTAGCGGATGTTGTCGCGGATCGAGCGGTGCAGCAGCGAGGTGTCCTGGGTCACCATCGAGATCTGCGCGCGCAGGCTTTCCTGCGTCACGGCGGCGATGTCCTGGCCGTCGATCAGGATGCGTCCGCCTTCGAGATCGAAGAACCGCAGCAGCAGGTTGACCAAGGTCGACTTGCCGGCGCCGGAGCGGCCGATCAAGCCGATCTTCTCGCCCGGCCGCACCGTCAGCGTGAGCCCGTCGATCACGCCGATTTCGCGGCCGTAGCCGAAGCGCACATCCTCGAAGCGGATTTCGCCGCGGGTGACGGCGAGCGTGGCGGCGTCCGACCGATCGGTGAGCGCGATCGGCCGCGCGATCGTCATCATGCCTTCCTGCACCACGCCGATGTTCTCGAAGATGGAGGTGATCTGGTAGGCCACCCAGCCGGCGACGCTGACGATCTGCCAGGCGAGCGGCAGCGCCATCGCCACCGTTCCGACATCGACCGCGCCGCGCGTCCACAGGAAGATCGCGACGCCGGCGGTGCCGGTGACCAGCATGGCGTTGAGCGAGGAGAGGCACAGGCTGAACAGCGTGTTGAGCCGCAGCGAGCGATAGAACATGCCGGTATGGCTGTCGACCGCGTCGCGCACATAGGCGTCCTCCTCGCGTGCGCGCGCGAACAGCTTCACGGTCAGGATGTTGGTGTAGCTGTCGACGATGCGTCCGGTGAGCGCCGAGCGCGCTTCCGACACCTCCTTTGAGCGGTCGCGCATGCGCGGCACCAGCGCGCGCAGCAGCACCAGGTAGCCGGCGAACCACAGGATCACCGGCAAGGCCAGCCACGGATCGGCGGAGCCGAGCAGCAACAGCGCGCTGGTGCCGTAGACCAGGATGTACCAGACGCCGGTGATCAGGGCGACCACGGTCTCGCGGATCGCCGGTCCGGTCTGCATCACGCGGTTGGCGATCCGCCCGGCGAAATCGTTCTGGAAGAACGCCCACGACTGGCGCACCACGTGCCAGTGGTTCTGCCAGCGGATGCGGTTCGACACGTTGGCCGAGATCGCCTGGTTGGAGAGCAGGTTCTGCGTGGTCAGCGCCAGCGGCCGCAGCACCAGCAAGGTCAGCGCCATCGCCAGCAGCAGCGGCCAGAAGTCGGCGAACAGCGTTTCCGGCTTGCTGGTCGTGATCAGCGTGACGATGCGGCCGATGAAGATCGGAATCATGGTGTCGAGCAGCGCCACCGCGAAGCCGACCACGAACAGGGCAATGAACAGCCCTTTCGCCTGCCTGGCGTAGTGCCAGAAGAAGGCGACCAAGGCGGCCGGAGGCTCCGGCCGCTCGGGCGGGTCGGTCGGCTTCAGGAGCCGCTCGAAGAGCGAAAACATGGCACAGTCCAAATGGGTGGCGGCCGCCAGCAACGCCATCTCTGGCGCCGTAAGCGGTGCGACCCCGTTTCATTTATCGGATCGGAGCGAGCGCGTAGAGGGGCTTCTTGACGGGACTATGGCACGTGCCCGGCCGGCGCGGGCCATGTTGCGGTTTCGCAGCGGTCACTTCGCCGGCGCGACCCGCAGAATCCGGCCCGATGAGCTGTCGGTGGCGAGCCACAGCGCGCCGTCCGGGCCCTGGCGGACGTCGCGGATGCGCTCGTTTTGGTCGCGCAACAGGCGCTCCTCCCTGACGACCTTCTGGCCGTCGAGCTCGAGCCGCACCAGCAGTTGGGCCGCCAGCGCGCCGACGAACAGGTTGCCGCGCCAGGCCGGAAACAGGTCGCCGGTGTAGAACGCCATCCCGGACGGCGCGATCGACGGCACCCAGTGCCAGACCGGCTGCTCCATGCCCGCCTTCTGCTTGCTCTCGTGGATCTTGGCGCCGCCATAGTCGATGCCGTAGCCGATCACCGGCCAGCCATAGTTCTTGCCCTTCTCGACCAGGTTGACCTCGTCGCCGCCGCGCGGCCCGTGCTCGTGCTCCCAGAGCTGGCCGGTCACCGGATGGCGGGCGAGGCCCTGCGCATTGCGGTGGCCGTAGCTCCAGATCTCGGGCTTGGCGCCCTGGCGGCCGACGAACGGATTGTCGGGCGGCACCGAGCCGTCGGGCCGGATGCGGACGACCTTGCCGATATGGTTGCCGAGGTTCTGCGCCTCGTTGGGGAAATTGCCGTGGTCGCCCATGCTCAGGAACAGGTTGCCGTCGTCGGCTTGCACGATGCGGCAGCCGAAATGCCGGCTGTTCGAAAGCGGGCCGTCCTGCTGGAAGATCACCTTGACGTCGTCGAGCCGCGGCGTGCCTTCGTCGACCAGGCGTGCGCGCGCCAGCGTCGTGCGGGCGCCGCCGTTGCCCGGTTCGGCGTAGCAGAAATAGATGGTGTGGCTCTGCGCGTAGCCGCGGTCGAGCACGACGTCGAGCAGGCCGCCTTGGCCCGATGCGAACACCTTCGGCACGCCGGCGAGCGCCGGTGACAGCTTGCCGTCGGTCGCGACGATGCGCATGCGGCCCGGCCGCTCGGTGACCAGCAGCCGGCCGTCCGGCAGGAACGCAATCGCCCAGGGATGATCGAGCCCGCGCGCGACAGTCTCCACAGCGACGTCGCCGGCGGAGGAGCGGGTGGTTTGTGCGGCGACGGGGGCGCTGCCAAAGGCAAGGAGCCCGACCGCGCACAGCAGAGCCGATGGTCGCATGTGAATCTCCCGGGTCCCGCCACCCCAACGGTGCGCCGCCGCTGCCGTTCCCGCAAGTGAACCTTGTTCACATGGGAGTGACAGCATTGCTGACTTTTCGTGTTCGGCGGACCCGTGTCATCGTTCCGCGCAAAGCCAGGAGGGAACACATGAAAATGCTATCCTTTGCGGCGGCGTTGGCCGTCGCCGTCGGCTATGCCGCAAATGCGCATGCGCAAGCCTATCCGTCGCATCCGATCACCATGATCGTGCCGTTCCCGCCGGGCGGGCCGACGGACACGGTCGGACGCATCTTGGCCGAGCACATGAAGACTTCGCTCGGCCAGACCTTGGTGGTCGAAAACGTCACCGGCGCCGGCGGCACGATCGGGATCGGTCGGCTCGCGCGTGCCGATCCCGACGGCTATACGCTCGGCATCGGACAATGGACCACGCACGTCGGGGCAGGCGCTATCTACTCGCTCCAGTTCCACGTGTTGAACGATTTCGAGCCGGTGTCCCTGCTGACATCGTCGCCGCTCTGGATCGTCGGAAAAAACGATCTGCCGGCAAAGAATTTGCGCGAGCTGATTGCCTGGCTCAAGGCCAACCCCGACAAGGCCTCTGCGGCGACCGTCGGTGCCGGTAGCGCGGCGCATATGTGCCTGATCTATTTCCAGAACAATACCGGCACGCGCTTCACTTACGTGCCCTATCGCGGGGGTGCCCCGGCGCAGCAGGATCTGGTGGCCGGGCAGGTCGACCTGAGCTGTCTGGAGGCGTCGCAAACGCTGGGGCATTACCGCGGCGGCAGGATCAGGGTCTTTGCCGTCATGGACAAGCACCGCTTCGCCCCGGCGCCCGACGTTCCCAAGGTCGACGAGGCGGGCGCGCCCGGGCTGCACTTTCCGTTCTGGCACGGCCTGTGGGCGCCCAAGGGCACGCCCAAGGACATCGTTGCCAAGGTCAATGCCGCCGTCGTGGAGGCGTTCGCCGATCCGGCCGTGCGCAAGCGCTTCGCCGATCTTGGGATGGAGATTCCTGCTCGCGAGCAGTTGACGCCGCAGGCGCTCCACGCCCACCACAAGGCCGAGATCGAGAAGTGGTGGCCGATCATCAAGGCGGCTAACATCAAGATCGAGTGACGCCGAAGCGCCATCGCTTCGGCAACGGAAGGACTGGGACATATGAGAAAGCTGTCGATTGTGGTGGTGCTCGCGACCTTGGCCAGCATCGGGGGCGCGGCGGCGCAGACCTATCCGTCGCGTCCGCTTAACCTGATCGTGCCGTTTCCGGCCGGCGGGCCGACCGACACGTTGGCGCGCATATTGAGCGAGCGCATGCGGGTATCGCTCGGCCAGCCAGTGGTGGTCGAGAACGTCACCGGGGCCGGAGCGACCATCGGCGTCGGCCGTGCCGTCGCGGCTGCCCCCGACGGCTACACGCTCGTCCTCGGCAACTGGACGAGCCATGTCGGGCCGGGCGCAATCTACAAGCTCTCCTACGACGTGCTGACCGATCTAGCGCCGGTCTCGATGGTCTCGGCGTCGCCGCTCATGATCGTCGGCAAGCCCGGCTTGCCGGCGAAGGACGGCAAGGAGCTGATCGCCTGGCTCAAGGCCAATCCGAACAAGGCGTCAGCCGCGACCGTGGGCGTCGGCAGCGCCGCGCACGTCTGCGTCATCTATTTCAAGACCAAGACCGAGACGCAGTTCGAGACCGTGCCCTATCGTGGCGGCGCCCCGGCGATGCAGGATCTGGTGGCCAACCAGATCGACCTGATGTGTGCGGAGGCCTCGCAGACCCTGCCGTATCTGCGCAGCGGCAAGATGAAAGGCTTTGCGGTGATGTCCAAGGCACGCTGGCCGGCGGCGCCCGAGGTGCCGACCATGGACGAGGTGGGCGCGCCCGGCATGTATATTTCGTTCTGGAACGGGATCTGGGTACCCAAAGCCACGCCCAAGGACGTTATCGCCAAGCTCAACGGCGCGATCGTGGACGCGCTCGCCGATCCGGCGGTGCGGCAGCGCCTCACCGAGCTCGGCCACGTGATCGCGACGCGCGAGGAGCAGACGCCGGAGGCGCTCGGCACCTTCCACAAGGCCGAGATCGAGAAGTGGTTCCCGATCATCAAGGCGGCTAACATCAAGCCGCCGGAATGATGCCGACGGCGCCGTTGCCGCGGCGAACGACGGGAGCGTCCATGAGAAAGCTGTCGCTGGCGGTGGCGCTCGCGATGCTGGCCGGCATCGCGGGCGCGGCGGCGCAGAGCTATCCGTCGCGGCCGGTCACCATGATCGTGCCGTTCGCGGCCGGCGGCATCACCGACATCGTGGCGCGTCTGGTGGCCGAGCGCATGAAGGCGTCGCTCGGTCAGCCGGTGATCGCCGAGAACGTGACCGGCGCCGGCGGCACCATCGGGACCACACGCCTGTTCCGCTCGGCGCCCGACGGCTACACGGTCGCCATCGGCCAGTGGACGTCGCACGTTGGCGCCGGCGCGATGTACTCGCTTCCGTTCGACCTGCTGAAGGATTTCGAGCCGGTGTCGATGCTCTCGATCGGTCCGCTCTGGATCATCGCGCGCAAGGACCTGCCGGCCAAGGATCTGCGGGAGCTGATCGCCTGGCTCAAGGCCAACCCCGGCAAGGCGTCGGCCGCCACCATCGGGCCCGGCAGCGGGGCGCATATGTGCCTGGTCTATTTCCAGAACATGACCGGCACCCGCTTCCAGTTCGTGCCCTATCGCGGCGCCGCGCCGGCGATGCAGGACCTGTTGGCCGGGCAGATCGACCTGTTCTGTCCGGAGGCCGGGCAGACGCTGTCGCAATATCGCGCCGGCAGCATCAAGGCCTATGCGGTGTTGACGCAGAAGCGCTGGTTTGCGGCGCCTGATGTGCCGATGATCGACGAGGCGGGCGTGCCGGGGCTGCATTTTCCGTTCTGGCACGGCCTGTGGGCCCCCAAGGGCACGCCCAAGGACATCGTCGCCACGCTCAATGCCGCAGTGGTGGACGCGCTCGCCGACCCGGCGGTGCGGCAGCGGCTCACCGAGCTCGGCCACGAGATCGCCCCGCGCGAGCAGCAATCGCCGGCGGCGCTCGCCGCCTACCACAAGGCCGAGATCGAGAAGTGGTGGCCGATCATCAAGGCGGCGAACATCAAGGCCGAATGATGCGGCCAAAATGATTCACCGCCGCGCGTCAGATGACGCGCGGCGGTGACTTCCCCCGACCGTGCCGCCTGGCAAACGGGTGGCAAAAACTCGGGCGCGTCAGTCGCGCGGTGGTTGGTCGGCAGCCATGAGGGCGGTCAACCCGCCCATGCCCGACAGCAGCAAGCCGATGAACAGCGCGACCGCGAATGCGGTGCCGTCGCCTTTGACGACCGCGCCGGCCACGTCGGCGCGCGCGATCCCGATCGACACCGCGGTGACGGCGACGGCGGTCGACAGCGCGAGCGCGGCGGTGGTGACCAACTCGACGAATGCAATGGATCGGTGCTTGGGCGCCGATGCCTGCGGGATCGTCGGCTGGAACTCGCCGCGCCCGCTCAAATCCTTCGACATTCTCAATCTCCGCGAATCAGTTCTCGGATTTGTCCGATAAATCGCGGGCGATGCCGGCACCGATTCGTCCGGACTAGGGCGAAGCCGTTGACGAATAAGGGCCTTTTCGTGGTTTTGGTTAATGAAGCGTTAACGCCGAAACAGTTTGTCGAAAGCTGTGGCGTGCGGGCGTCACTCGATCGGAGGAAGCAGAGCGGAGCGTAGCGGACTGTCGCTTTCGTTCGACGTTGGCTTGCGCTTGCTGCGTCGCCTGACGTCACTCGGCGGCGACCGTCGCGGGCTGCTTGAGCATCGGGACGTGGCCCGGCTCGCTCGCCACCCGGTCGAGCCAGGCGCGAATCGCCGGAAAGGATGCGATATCGAAATCGCATTCGTGCGCCAGGTGCGTGTAGGCATAGAGCGCGATGTCGGCGACGGTGTAGCGATCCGCCGCGAAGTAGCGATTCTGCTTGAGGTGGTTCTCCATCACGCCGAGGGCGCGATAGCCTTCCTCCATCCAGTCCTCGAGCGCGTGCTGCTGCAGCTCGCGTCCGCCCTTGACCAGCGTGAGCCAGAAATAGGCGGCGCCGATATTGGGCTCGAGGCTGTGCTGCTCGAAGAACATCCATTGCAGCGCGCGGGCGCGGTCGATGCGGTCGGCCGGCCGCAGCGGCGTTCCGCTGACTAGGTGCCAGAGGATCGCGTTCGATTCGGCGAGATAGCGGCCGGAGGCGACTTCGAGCAGCGGCACCTGACCGTTCGGGTTCTTGGCTAGGAATTCCGGCGTGCGGCTTTCGCCCTTGAGGATGTCGACTTCGACCAGGCGATACGGAACGCCGAGGTGCGCGAGCGCCAAGCGCACCTTGTAGCTGTTGCCCGATCGCTGCATCGAATAGAGCGTAAGCATCAACCTCCCCTGCGCGGACGGTCCAGCGTTCTTCGGCCAAGCCTGCAGTCCTACGACTTCACGGCGGCAATGTGATGACCGCCATGGCGCCGCCCGAAAAGCAAGAGCGGGACTGCCATGCGCCCGGGCGACAGGCTATCGCTGCTTCGTCGCCCGTCAAAAGAAGAAAATCATTCCGCGGCCACCCGGTGGGCGCGCGCATAGGCCAGCAGCGCGTCGTCCTCCACCGGCACGATCGGCGCGAAGTCGCGGTGCGCGATCCATTCGGCGCGGGTGAACTTGGTGATGTGGTTGGAGACCGCGCAGAGCGTGAGATAGACGATCTTGCGCGGATAAGGCGTGATGTTGGGCGGCGATGCGTGCACCAGATTGCCGTGGAACATCAGCACCGCCCCGGGCTTGCCGGTCGGCGCCACGATGCCGATACCGCCGGGCGGCGCCGCATCGGCGCAGAGCCGCGTCACCGTCTCCTGATCGAGCGTCCAGAGCGGATAGGACGTGGTGCTCTTGTCGTGGCCGGCGGCGAGCGTGCCGTATTTGTGGCTCTTCGGGATCACCATCAGCGGGCCGTTGATCGGCAGCACCTCGTCGAGAAAGATCGAGATGTTCATCGCCCGCGGCTCCGGCATGCCGTCGTCGCGCGCCCAGGTGCCGTAGTCCTGGTGCCATTGCCACACGTCGCCTTCAAACGCCGCCTTGGCGTTGATCTTGAACTGGTGGACGTAGACGCCTTCGCCGAACATCTGCTGCAGCGGCTCGACCAACCGCGGATGATGCGCCATCAGGCGAAAGGCTTCGCTGTAGGTGTGGGCGGCAAACGCGGTGCGCGGCGCGCCCGACTTCTCGCGCCAGACCTCCTGGCGGTGGCTGCGCAGGATGCTGTCGGCCTCGCTGCGCAAGACCGCGACCTCCGCTTCCGAGAAGCAGTCGGGAAAGAACAGATAGCCCTGCTCGTCGAAGGTCTTGAGCTGCTCGGAGGTGAGCTTCATGGTGTCCTCCCGGAGGCGCCGCCGCGGCGGCGCGCCGACCACGTGTTCCCGGCGCATTCTACGGCCGCTTTCTTCAAAAATCATCCCGCGCGGACGGTGTTCCCTGGCCATTGCGTCGCACGCCGATTGCCTTTTTGCTGCCGCGGGCGGAGCATGCCGGCAACGGCGATAGACCGCAGATTTCGCCGGCCGGGAGGAAAAAACATGAGGTCTCGCACACGCTTCGCCCTGGTGCTCGCCCTCGGCTTGTGCGCAGCGCTGCCCGTCTCCGCGCAGACCTTCACGCCGGACCGGGCCGACGCCGAAGCCGCGCGCCGGGAAGGGAGCCTGAGCTGGTACACGTCGACCCCGTTTCCGCTGGTCCAGCACCTGGTCGACAAGTTCCAGCAGGACAGCGGGATCAAGATTCAGCTTTTGCGCACCGGCGGTCAGGCCGTGCTGCGGCGCTTTCAGCAGGAGGCGGCGGCCGGCCGGCCGGGCGCCGATGTGATGACCATGTCGGACGCCGGCGCCGCCAACGGGCTGATGAAGCAAGGCCTGTTCGAGCCGTTCAAGCCGGAAGGGTTCGACAAGGTGGTGCCAGAAGCGCGCGACCGCGATGGGCGATGGATCGCGCAGCGGCTGTCGATCGTCGGCATCCCGATCCGCAGCGACAAGGTCGCCGAGAAGGATGTGCCCAAGACCTGGTCCGATCTCAAGCACGCGAAATACAAGGGGCTGATGGTGATGCCGGATCCGTCGTTCACGGCGATCCAGCTGATCGTGGTCGGGATGCTGTCGCAAAAGCTCGGCTGGGACTTCTACCGGGCGCTGCGCGCCAACGACACCATGATCGTGCAGGGTCACCAGCAGGTGTTCAGCACCATGCAGCAGGGGGAGCGGGTGATCGGCGCGGAAGGCGCCGATCCGCGCAGCTTTTCGGACGGGCAGGAGGTGCCCAATCAGAAGATGATCTATCCGGCCGAAGGCGTGTTCATCGTCTCGTCCCCGACCGCCGTGATCAAGGGCGCGCGCAACCCCAATGCGGCGAAGCTGTTCGCTCAGTTCATGATCTCGCCGGCGGCGCAGAAGATGATCGCCGAGGGCGGCATCCATTCCTCGCGGGTCGATGTCCCACCGCCGCGCGGGCAGCCGGCGCTGACGGAGGTCAAGTTCATCCCGGTCGACCTCGACGTGGTCGAGCTGCGGGCGCGCGAGCTAAAGGCGAGATTCAGCGAGATTTTTCAGTGAACCGGCCGGTCGCCGGAGCCGACAAAAACCGGTACACACATTCGCGATCAGGCCCTATTGAGGCTTGCCGTCTGCGGCCTGGCCCTTTAGGAAGCTCGCGCCCCCATTGGGGGCAAACGGAGAATCCCATGTCCATGCCCGCGGTCCAGCTCAAGCCCGCCACGCCGTCGGACGTGCTGGCGGCTTCGCTCAAGCGCATCCAGCCCTCCGCCACCATCGCGGTGACCGACAAGGCGCGGGCGCTCAAAGCGGCCGGGCGCAACGTGATCGGGCTGGGCGCCGGGGAACCGGACTTCGACACGCCCGACAATATCAAGCAGGCGGCGATCAAGGCGATCGAAAGCGGCAAGGCCTCGAAGTACACCGCCGTCGACGGGATCCCGGAGCTCAAGGCCGCGATCGCGCGCAAGTTCAAGCGCGAGAACGGGCTCGACTACAAGCCCAGCCAGATCATCGTCGGCACCGGCGGCAAGCAAGTGCTCTACAACGCGTTCATGGCGACGCTCAATCCGGGCGACGAGGTGATCATCCCGGCGCCCTATTGGGTGAGCTATCCGGACATGGTGATGCTCGCCGGCGGCAAGCCGGTCGCGGTGACGACCACCTTCGAGTCGGGCTTCAGGATGGGGCCGGAAGCGCTCGAGCGCGCGATCACGCCACGCACCAAGTGGGTGCTGCTCAACTCGCCCTCGAACCCGACCGGTGCCGCCTATACGCGCGCCGAGCTCAAGAAGCTCACCGACATGCTGGTCCGGCATCCACACGTCTGGGTGATGACCGACGACATGTACGAGCACCTGGTCTACGACGATTTCGAATTCTTCACCGCGGCGCAGCTCGAGCCGCGGCTCTACGAGCGCACCTTGACGGTGAACGGCGTGTCGAAGGCCTACTGCATGACCGGCTGGCGCATCGGCTATGCCGGCGGGGCGGAGCCGCTGATCAAGGCGATGGCGATGATCCAGTCGCAGTCGACCTCGAACCCGGCGGCGGTCTCGCAATGGGCCTCGGTCGAGGCGCTCGACGGGCCGCAGGACTTCATCGCCAAGCACAACAAGATCTTCAAGGAGCGCCGCGACCTCTGCGTGTCGATGCTCAACCAGGCGAGGGGCATCCAGTGCCCGAAGCCCGAGGGCGCGTTCTACGTCTATCCGTCGTGCGCGGGCACGATCGGCAAGACCGCGCCGAGCGGCAAGACGCTTGTCACCGACGAGGACTTCGTCACCGAGCTCTTGGAAGCCGAGGGCGTGGCGGTGGTGCAGGGGACGCCGTTCGGCGTCGGCCCCGCCTTCCGCATCTCCTATGCGACCAAGACGGAGGACCTCGAGGAGGCCTGCGGGCGCATCCAGCGCTTTTGCGGGAACCTGCGATAACCGCAATCGCCGCTTTGCCGCCGCGACTTTGCCGCGGTTCTTCCACTATGATGGATATCAGGTGCGCGGCCCGTGGCGGGTTCGCGCCACCCGGCAAAAGAGAGGGGTTCCAGATGTTGCGTCATGCCATCGGGGCGGTCGCGCTTGCGCTCGCTGTTGCATCCGCCGATCCGGCCGCCGCACAGCGGATCAAGGCCGGCGTCTTGAGCTGCGACGTTTCGGCCGGCATCGGCCTGATCATCGGGTCGCAAAAGTCGGTGCAGTGCGTCTACACGCCCGACATGCCGGGCCCGCAAGAGGCCTATGTCGGCGCGATGACGAAGTTCGGCCTCGATATCGGCATCACCGGGGGTGGCGTGATGGTGTGGGCGGTGTTCAGCGGCACCGCCGGCCCGGGCCCCGGATTCCTGGCCGGCGACTATATAGGCGCCAGCGGCGAGGCGACGATCGCGGCTGGTCTCGGCGCCAACGTCCTGATCGGCGGCTCCAACCGCACGATCGCGTTGCAGCCGGTCTCGGTATCGGGGCAGGTCGGGCTCAATCTCGCCCTCGGCGTCGCCGATCTGAGCCTGCGGCCGGCGCGATAAGCCAGGGGCCAGAAGGTCAAGCTGCGTCTCTGTTCGTCCGACATCCGTCCTCTGTCTACCGCTTCGGGGATGCGCCGTCGGACGGACGCATCGGAGCAGCGCGTGGACTGAGCGCTTGCGCCGGCGGGGGCGCATCGCGCGCGACCGCGTCGTCGGCGCGGCGGGTGCCGCTGACGTCGATCGCGAAAGCCTGAATCAAGGCCACCTCGTCCAGCCATTCGAAGCGTCCGGCGGCGCCGAAATGCCCCGCCGACATGCGCGTGACCAGCGCGATGCGGGCGTCGTTGGTCTTCATCGCCCTGATCTTGGCGACCCATTTCGCCGGCTCCCAATACTGCACGCGGGGGTCGCTGATCCCGGCGGTGACCAGCATGTGCGGATAGGGCTGGGCGGCGACGTTCTCATAGGGGGCGTAGCCGGCGATGGTGCGATAGGCGGCGACGTCCTCGATCGGGTTTCCCCATTCGGGGAGATCGCTGACCGTGAGCGGCAGGCTGTCGTCGAGCATGGTATTGAGCGCGTCGACGTACGGAACGCGCGCGATCAGGCCGGCGAACAAGTCGGGCCGCATGTTGGCCACCACGCCCATCAGCAGACCGCCGGCGGAATCGCCGCGCGCGACGATGCGTCCGGGCGCGGTGTAGCCGGCCTTGCTCAGATGCTCGGCGACCGCGATGAAGTCGTCGAACGTGTTGCGCTTGTTCTGCAGGCGGCCGGCGTTGCGCCAGCGCTCGCCCTTCTCCAATCCGCCGCGGATATGCGCGATCGCGTAGACGAAACCGCGCTCGACCAGCGACAGCACGATGGCATCGAATGAGGTCGGAAACACGTACGCATAGGCGCCATAGCCTTCCAGGAACAGCGGCGCCGAGCCGTCGAGCGGCTGGCCCTTGCGGTGCAGCACCGTGATCGGCACCTGCTCGTTGTCGGCGGTCGCGACCGAAAGCCGTCGCACCACATAGGCGGACGGGTCGTGGCCGCTCGGGATGCTCTGCTGCTTGCGCAATACCCGCTCGCGGCTCTCCAGGTTGTAGTCGAAGGTCTGCCGCGGCGTCGCCGGCGACGAGTACACGTAGCGGATGGTGCGGGTGTCGAATTCGTAGGGGCCACCAAGATCGAGCGAATAGGCCTCTTCGCCGAAGGCGACGGTATGCTCGCTGCCGTCCGCCTTGCGGCGGATCATCAGCCGCTCGAATCCATCCTCCCGCTCGAGCCTGACCAGGTGGCCGGCGAGCGCGACCATGTCGAGAACCTGCCGGCCTTCCTTGTAGGGCACCAGATCGCGCCAGTTTTCGCGGCCCGGTGCCGCCGCGGACACGGTCACGAGCTTGAAGTCCTCGGCGCCGTCCGCATTGGTGCGGATGACCAGCCGGTCGCCCCAATCGTCCAGGTAATAACGCAGCCCCGGCTCGCGGGCGACGACCAGCCTGGGGGCGCTTTCGGGCCACTCGGCGTCGATCAGCCATGCCTCGGACGTATCGAGGCCCTCGGTCGAGATCACCACGAACCGTCCGCTGCGCGTGGTATCGACCGAAACTCCGAAGCCGACGTCCTTCTCCTCGTAGACGAGTTGATCGTTGCTCGGGTCGCTGCCGACCCGGTGGCGGTAGACGAAGCGGGCGCGATGCTCGTCGTCGAGCCGGACATAGAACAGCGTGCGGCCGTCGCGCGCCCAGGTGAAGGTGTGGACCTCGGGAATGACCTCCGGCAGATCGCGCCCCGCGCCGATGTCGCGGAGGCGCAGGTCGTGGCTCTCGGAGCCGGTCTCGTCGACCGTGTAGGCGTACAGGCGGTGGTCCGGGCTATGGTGGTATTCGCCGAACGAGAAATAGGATTTGCCCGCCGCCAGCGCCGGTCCGTCGAGCAGGATCTGTTCCGGCCCGCCGCCGCTCGGCGCCCGCACGATGCGCGGGTGCTCGGCGCCGGGGACGTATTTGCGCCAATAGGCGTAGGGACCGTCGGGCAGCGGGACACCGGAATCGTCCGGCTCGATCCGTCCCTTCATTTCCTCGACCAGCTTGACCCGCAGGCCCGAGAGCGGCGCGAGCATGGCTTCCGCGTAGCTGTTTTCCGCGTCGAGATAGGTGCGGATGTCGGGGGCGAGGCGCGAGGGGTCCTGGATCACGTCGCGCCAGTTCGGGTCGCGCAGCCAGGCATAGTCGTCGACCCGCTCGATCCCGTGTGCGGTGAGGCGCACCGGCTTGCGCGTTGCGATCGGCGGCTCGAGCCGCAGCGCCGCCGGTTCGGCCGCGGCCCGCTCGGGAGCGCCGACCGGACATGGCGCCAGCACGACAAGAAGCGCAACGATCGCTGACCAACGCTGCATTTCCCGCGTTCCTCCTGTGCGCCGCTGCGTGATTGGGGCCTTGTTCCTATGGCTGGATCAAGGCCGTCCCGAACGGGGTGCGCCATAAACGCCCGCCTCTTGCCAATCCCCCCCGTTGCCTGAAACGATAGTCATCCGGCCCACACGGTTCCAAGAAGGCCGCGTCTCGGTAAGCCAAGGGAGGCGGGTATGGCACAGAACGGCACACGAGCTTCGGGTCCACGGTGCATTGCGCTGGTGGGCCCGTTCCAGAGCGGCAAGACGACGCTGCTCGAAGCAATCCTCGCCCGCACCGGCGTGATCGGGCGCCAGGGCACGGTGGATGCGGGGACCACGGTCGGCGACGGCAGCAAGGAAGCCCGCCATCATCGCATGAGCGTGGAGATTTCCGTCGCCACCACCAATTTCATGGGCGACAGCTACACGTTCGTCGATTGTCCCGGCTCGGTCGAATTCGTCCATGACATGCGCGCGGCGCTGCCCGCCGTCGATGCGGCGGTGGTGGTCTGCGAGCTGGACGAGAAGAAGGTCCCGCAGCTGCAGCTCATCCTGCGCGAGCTCGAGCAGCAGAACATTCCGCGCTTCCTGTTCGTCAACAAGATCGACAAGGCCGATTCGACCATCCACGACGTGCTCACGCTGCTGCAGCCGGCGTCGCGCAACAAGCTCCTGCTGCGGCAGATCCCGACCTTCTCCGGCGAGCTCATCACCGGCTTCGTCGATCTCGCGCTCGAGCGCGCCTTCGTCTACAAGGAGCACGCTCAATCGGAAGTCGTCCCGCTCGAAGGCGACGCGCTCGACCGCGAGAAGACCGCGCGGTTCTCCATGCTGGAGACGCTCGCCGACCACGACGACGAGCTGATGGAGCAATTGCTCGAAGATATCCAGCCGCCGCGCGACAAGGTGTTCGACGATCTCGCCAAGGAGTTGCGCGAGGGTCTCGTTTGTCCGGTGCTGATGGGATCGGCGACCCGCACCAACGGCGTGCTCCGGTTGATGAAGGCGTTGCGCCACGAGGTGCCTGGCATCGCCGAGACCGCCAAGCGGCTTTCGGTCAAGGCGGGCAACGACCCCGTGGTCTACGTGCTCAAGACCCTGCACACCGCCCATGGCGGCAAGATGTCGATCGCGCGCGTGCTCAACGGCCAGGTCGGCGACGGCACCGTTTTCGTCACCCCCGAGCGCGATGCCGGTCGCGTCGCCGGCGTGTTCAAGCTGCTCGGCCAGACCACCGAGAAGCGCGGACCGGCGCAGGCCGGCGAGACGGTGGCGCTCGGCAAGCTCGAGCATGCCAATACCGGCGACACGCTCACCGCCGGCAAGCAGGCACATGCGCCGCTCGCCAGCGTCGCGCCGTACGCACCGGTGCTCGCGGTCGCGGTCGTCGCCAAGGAACGCAAGGACGACGTCAAGCTCGGCCAAGCGCTGTCGAAACTGCTCGAAGAGGACCCCTCGATCAGCGTCGTCCACAATGCGGAGGCGCATGAGGTGGTGATGTGGGGGCAGGGCGAGATGCAGCTGCGGGTCGCCACCGAGCGGCTGGCCGACCGCTTCAGCGTCGCCACCACCTCGCACAAGCCGACGGTCGGCTATCGCGAGACCATCAAGAGACC